>JALSIH010000055.1 GCA_026981615.1 Chitinophagales bacterium | reverse complement strand
TCTGGGTGAGCGCCTCAATTATTATCTCGAAGAAAATCCGAGAGAAGCCAAAACGATTATAAACAAAGTCATCCTGGCGGCACAGGCCAGGCATGCGGCACGCAAAGCACGCGAACTCGTGCAGCGAAAAAATGCACTGACCGGGGTAGGTCTTCCGGGCAAGCTGGCCGACTGCTCAGACAAAGACCCCGAAAAAGCCGAACTCTTTCTTGTGGAGGGCGACTCGGCCGGTGGAACGGCCAAGCAGGGCCGCGACCGGAGATTCCAGGCTATCCTTCCGCTTCGCGGAAAAATCCTGAACGTGGAAAAGGCGATGAAATACAAGATATTCGAAAATGAGGAGATCCGCAATATCTTCACGGCCCTGGGAGTAAACCTCGAGAAAAACGAAGAGCAGGATGAAGTGCTCAATATCGAAAAACTGCGCTACCACAAAATCATCATCATGACGGATGCCGATGTGGACGGTTCGCACATCACAACGCTGATCCTCACTTTCTTCTTCCGCTATATGAAAGAGCTGGTCGAAGGGGGCAATATCTATATCGCACAGCCTCCGCTCTATCTCGTAAAACGCGGCAAGGAGCAGACCTACTGCTACACCGAAGAGCAACGCCTGGCTGCCATTCGTGAACTGGGCAAAGACGGCAAAGAATCGAGTGTGCACATACAGCGCTACAAAGGTCTCGGTGAAATGAATGCCACACAGCTCTGGGATACCACCATGAACCCCGACTCGCGCACCTTAAAGCAGGTGACCATCGAGAGTGCGGCCGAAGCCGATCACGTGTTCTCTACGCTCATGGGCGATGACGTGCCACCGAGGCGCCAGTTTATCGAGAGCCATGCCAAATATGCCAAACTGGATATCTGAGCAGAGCACTTAGCGCCCGCCCAGGCCTATGGTAAAGCCAAAGCGGAAGCTTGGATTCGGAAAAGGATTGTTGAGGTTGTCATTCAGGTTGTAAAGCACCATGACAAAGGAGCCCGTTCCGTTTTCAAAGCCCGAGCTCAGTCCTCCACCAATGTAGAGATTGGGTGAGCTTGCTCTTTCCCCGTTGGGATTAGCGGCAGAATAGTACTTAAGGATGAGGTGCTCATATTCGGAATAGGCAAAGAGAAAGCGAAAGAGTTGATAGCGGGCAAAGAGTCGCGGGCCGTAGAAGAAGTTTTTCGAATCGTAATATTTGTAGTTGAAATACTGGAAAGTAAATCCGGCACCGAGCGAAAAAGCATCGGTAAAGCGGTAGCCGAGGAGGGGAGAGAGCTCGGCAAATGCCGTGAATTCGGAGAGGGCACCTCCTACATTGCCGCCCGTATAGAGCCGTTCCCAGGGAATGCCGCCTTTTTTAAGCGGACGATAATCGTCTTCCTGTGCCGGAAGGGCCGAGAATGAAAAAACAGCGAGCAGGAGGACAGGAATAATTTTTAACTTCATTTCATTGTGCTTTTGCAGTTAGATGATTCAGGGGAAAATTTTATCGGGGTTTAAAATATTCAACGGGTCAAATATCTTCTTTATGTTTTTCATGGCAGTAATTTCTGCCGGACTAAAGACAATCGGCAGAAACGCTTTCTGCACCCAGCCGATGCCGTGTTCTCCGCTGATGGTGCCGCCCAGTTTCCGTACTTCGATAAAGAGTTCGCGCAGGGCTTCGTTGAGGCCTTCGTTCCAGAAGCGGTCGCTCAAATCCCCTTTCAGAATGTTTACATGCAAATTGCCGTCACCGGCATGTCCGTAGCAGACAGACTGAAATCCGTATTTCCGGCCGATCTCTTTCACTTTGTCTATGAGTTGGGGCAGGTAAGCCCTGGGGACCACCGTATCTTCTTCTTTATAAACGGAGTGTGCTTTCACTGCTTCGGCCACGCGCGAACGGAGGTGCCAGAGGGCGGCTTTGTCCTTCTCATTGTCGGCTATTAAAATTTCTCCCACATCGAAGTCCTCGAGAATCTCACTGATTTTTTCGCAGTCTTCATACAGGGGGTCCATCTTGAATCCATCCACTTCGATAAGCAGGTGTGCCTGTGTTTTTTCATCCAGCGGGAGGGCTCCGCGGCCGGCAAATTCCATGGCCCGCACGAGGGCATCGCGCTCCATAAATTCCAGTGCCGAGGGATTGAGTCCTTTCATAAAAATAGCCGAAACGGCCTCCATGGCCTTTCGCATCTGCCTGAAAGGGGCGAGCAGGGTAATCCGGTGCGGAGGGTAGGGAATGAGGCGCAGCACAATTTTGGTAATGATGCCCAGGGTGCCTTCGCTGCCGACAAAGAGTTGGGTAAGATTGTATCCGGTACTGTTTTTCAGTGTGTTGGCGCCTGTCCAGATGATGTCACCGTTGGGCAGAACGACTTCGAGATTGAGCACCCAGTCTTTGACCACTCCATACTTGACAGCCCGCGGGCCACCGGAGTTTTCGGCCACATTGCCCCCGATGAAGCAGCTTCCCTTGCTGGCCGGGTCGGGCGGATAGTAGAGATTAAATTTCCGGACTTCTTCCTGCAATTCCTGAGTGATCACACCGGGCTCGGTAATGACCATCATATTGTGCGGGTCAATCTCCAAAATGTCATTCATGCGCCAGGTGCTGATAACCACCCCGCCTCTGACCGGGATAGCCCCACCGCTGAGGCCGGTACCGGCACCTCGCGGAGTCACGGGAATCCGGTGTTCGCTGCAGATGCGCAATATCTCGCTGATTTGTTCCGGGGTGCGGGGCGAGAGGGCCAGCTCGGGCAGAAAACGAAGGTCTTCGGTTTCGTCATGGCTGTAGCGGGCAAGCACTTCCGGATCGCGTTCGACCCACTCTTCTTCGAGTATCAAAATGAATTGCTCTATAATTTCTTTGCTGATAACTCCGTACTCGCTCATCTTCTTCAAATTTAAATCCGGATACAGGGAATAACGATTTGTCTGACGGGCGTCTGCCTTCCGATAATGTATTTCATCGAAAGCTCAAATCCGCCCAGGGTCTTGCTGGCCTGCCTGATGTCGTAGAGGTTGAAGTCATAGCTCAGCATGCTTTCCACACCTCGGAAGCTCAGGCCGACAGCGGGAATGGCATCTCCGCTGGCACGCCACCAAATGCCGGCACTCAGCCTTTCGACCGGGTTGTTTTGAAGGTAGTAATGAAGATTGCCGCCAATCAGAAACTCGCTGGCCGCACGCTGCCATGAGAAAAAGAATGCGGGCTCGGCCAGCCATTCTTTTCTGAAACGGATAGCGGCACCCCCATCGAGGTAATGCCTGCGGCCCAGGCGGCTCTGATTGTAAAAGCCGTAGCGGGGTGCAAGGCTGTGTGCCACGGCATAGCTCAGGTGCCATTCCAGGGCAGTGCCGGGCCGGTAGCGGGCGTAGAGGCCCAGGCTCAGGTCGCGATAGCTGTACTGCTCTTCCCCGCTTTTTTCGCCCGTAGCCAGCTGGGGGTCGAAGCCCCGGTTGGTCCACTGCCGGTCGAAACGGTATTTCGAAAAGTCCGCCCGCTGCTGCACATTGCCGTAGCCTGCCCCGAAGGATAAATTCAGACGGAGGGCTTCCAAATATTTTGCCACCGCTGCGCTGAAATAAATTTTCTGTGTATTCAGCTTTCCGTCTCCCGCCCGGTCGTTGAGCAGGTAAAGGCCGGCCCCCAGCTGCAGCGGAAAAGCCCTGAGCTTCGGGCGATAATCACCGGAGAAAGCATAGCTGCTGTATGGCACCGTAATGCTGCGCCACTGATCCCGGTAGTTGGCATGCAGGCGCCATTCACCGTCAAACTGTCCGCTCCTGGCCGGGTTGATGATCAGGGGGGTATTAAAAAAATGCCCGAAATGCATGTCCTGGGCCTGCAGGGAGGGCAAGATGCTGCTCAGCAGCAAGCCGAGGAAAAGGGCCGGTATGAATCCTTCTTTTTTCACCTGATCAGTGTGATATTTCCTTTTTTACTCACTGTCTCATTGTTTTCGAGCCGGGCATTCAGAATATAAACATAGACATCCATGTCCTGTTCTTCTCCGTGAAACTTCCCGTCCCAGCCCTGCGAAAGCGCTTGTGTTTCAAATACGAGCTGCCCCCAGCGGTTGTAGAGGCGAAAGTCCAGCTCAAGAACTCCGAAGCCCCGCACAAACAGCGTGTCGTTGTTGCCGTCTCCGTTGGGAGTGAAAGCATTGGGCACGTCCACAATCGGAAAAATAATCTCGCGGCAAAGCGTGTCTTCGCAATATTCATTTTTAATAGCGAGGCACAGCTCATAGCGCCCGAGCACCCCGAAACGATGGGCCCAGTCTTTCTCCGTACTTACCAATTGCCCGTCAAGAAGCCAGGCATATTCTTCGGCCCCGATGCTCTTGTTGTCAAAGCGGACAAGTTCATTCAGCTCGGGCCGGGCGGGGTCGATGTCAAAGAGTGCCCGGGTGGTGTTCAGCACTTCCACTTCGATGAAGCTGCTGTCGACAAAGCGGCAGGTCTTGCCCGGCTTGATGTAGAATCGCACCTTGTAATTGCCGCTGTCGCGATAGGTATATACCGGATTTTCGGCATTGGAACTGTCGCCCGTACCGAAGTCCCAGATGTAATAGGCCCCCGGTTTTCCGAGGTTCTCGAATTGCACGGTAAGGGGGGCACATCCCGACAACTCGGGGCCGGCAGTGGCCTGTGCCTGCACTTCGAGGAGTTGAAATTCAAATTTGAGAACCCCGAGGTTGCAGTTGTCGCTGTTGTTTGTCCGGCTCCAGGCTCCGGGGGTGGTCGGGAAATCGCTGTTGCCTCTGCATCCTGCACATACCGCCTGGTATATTATTCCGTCTTTGTCAAAACGGCTCGTACCACCGTCCACGTGTTCATCGCTTAAATTTCCGCCAAAATAGCTGGCATATATCAGGCTGTCGGCATTTTCGGAGAAGACGATAAAATAAAAATCGCTGCCATCGGTGCTTCTTTGGTAGGCATCTGCACTGAGGGGCATATCCCGGATATTCGTGATGGGATGCTTGGAACGCGAAAAGGCATTGGTTTCTCCGCCCCACCCCGATACATATATGTTTTTGCAGTCGTCCACCAGCAATGCCGTAGGCGAAAGCTCGGGAAAGCGCCTGCCCGACCCGAAGCGCGTGAGCATTTTGATCTGGGTCATGTTGCTGTCGAGGCGGGCAATGAACTGCCCCGAATTGGAATAAGCGGCCGGATTGCCGATGCGGGTGAGCTCAGGAGAGTCACTGTTGCCCATGATGTAAATATCCCCGTCAAAGTCGAAATCCACAAAATAGGATATGTCGAGGCCGCTGCCACCGAAGTAAGTCGAGCGCAGGAGTTGGAAACTTTTGTTGTCGATCATTGCAAGAATGCCGTCATTGACTCCTCCCCGGAATTGAGGAAAAAGGCTTCCGCTTGTCGTTGGAAAATCATGGCTTGCCGTAGCCCCGGTGACGACCAGGCGCGATTCATCCTCCGAGAGCTTGACGGAGAAAACAGCATCCATGTCGCTGCCGCCCAGGTAACCCGACCAGACAAGGGTATCGAGGTCTTTGTTGAATTTAAAAAGGACCCCATCGAGCCGCTTGCCGTAAGTGCTTTGAAAGGCATTGCTGCTGACCGGAAAATCATCGGAGTTGCTGCAGCTGGCCACATAGGCATTGCCCTTTTGATCCACCACGATTTCGCCCCGGAAAATATCACCATAGTTCAGGTTCAGCGAGGTGTCGGGATAGGTGGGCGCCAGTCGCCTGGCCGCATTGATGCCGTCATTGCGGCTTCCTCCGATAAAGGTAGAAGCGAGCAGGCTGTCGCCATCGGCAGAAAGACGACATACGTAGAGGTCTGACCCGTAGGGAAAATTGGTTCCGTTGCTTTTGTAATTGACCGCGGATCCCCCGTTGAAGCTCGTATCAAAGGCATTGGACAAAACGGGAAAGTCGGGTGAGCCCGTAATTCCGAAAATATAGAGTTCGTTGTTTGGCCCGATGACCAGGCTGTTGGGTGTCTCGGTGGCACTCCCACCGATATAGGTCGAGTAGATGAGTTGCGAACCGTCTTTTGAAAATTTGCTGATGGCGATATCTGCCAATCCGGAAAAATTGGTCATAAAGGCACCCGTAGTGGTGGGATATCGGTTGCCAAAGGCAATACTGCCGCTATAGAGAAACCCCAATGTATCATAGGTGGCCGTAAATCCGAAATTATCGCTGTAGGAGCCGGAGTTAGAGCTGAAGCGAAGCAGCGGATCGATGATCAGGGGCAGCGTACTGTCGTAGCCTCCGGGCAGCAAGAAGGAGATTTCTCCGTCTTCGAGCCGGTAGCGGCAATTTCGCAATAGCGTGTCACCGCTGGCCGTGATTTGATATGCGCGCGGAATCGTTTCGATCAGGTCTGCGGCCGAATTTTTCAGGCAGAGCCTGTCGAGGTCATCCAGATAGAGCGTGTCAAGAAACAGATATTTCAAGCGGATATCCTCCACCTGCCCGCCCGGGTGTACCAGGATGTCATACTTCAGGTGCCCGTCCGATTCGAAATAATGAAAATCTATATGGTCGTAAATCGACCGGTATTTTATTTCGGACCACGCGCGAACATTTGAGGCCCGGTGTTCTTTTTTGTTTCCTAGAAAAAAGTGATAGCTGCCCGGCTGCCGAGTCTCTTGCCTGATTTGCACCCGGGGTGAACTGCGGACAAATTTCATCTCGAAGACGTGAGTGCGTACGGAGTCGGGCAGCTGCCCGGCCGGGCCTGCATTCTGATGGGAGCGAATTCCCTTTATGTCTTCCGGGTGAAAGAGCAGAAAAGAGAGGCCGTCTTCTTCAAAAAACAGGCGCCCGCTGCCATAGCGTGCCGAGGCTTTCACCCGGTCGGGCCATTGTCCGGCATTTTCCATGAGCAGGAGTTGGCCTGTGAGCTTGCTTGCAAAGAATGCAAACAGCAGTGCCAGAAAAAAGAATCTCAGAACAAGTGGCCTCATTGTAGCTAAAAATAAGCAAAATGACGATTCGAAAAGTCACGCTTTGCTCATCTTCGCGTATATGGCTTTGCCTTTTCAGGCCTGCCGGGTCGCCTCTTTGTTTTGAAGACGTATCAGGTTCAATGCCGAACCTGCTTTAAACCATTCAATCTGGATTTCATTGTAGCTATGATTGCAGAGAATGGTATCCGTGCTTCCATCGGCATGTTTCAGTTCGACCTGAAGTTGTTCTCCCGGTTTGAATGAGTTCATGCGGAAGGTAAAACGATCATCCTCGAGCACTTTGTCATAATCCGATTTATCGGCAAAGGTAAGTGCGAGCATGCCCTGTTTTTTCAGGTTGGTTTCGTGAATACGGGCAAATGAGCGCACAATGACGGCCCGCACTCCGAGGTGACGGGGCTCCATGGCCGCATGTTCGCGCGAGGAGCCTTCTCCGTAGTTTTCGTCTCCGACAATGACCGACCCTACACCGTGGGCTTTATAATACCGGGCGGTATCGGGCACCGGGCCGTATTCGCCTGTCAGTTGGTTTTTTACCTTGTTGCTTTCGCCATTGAAGGCATTGACAGCCCCGATGAGGAGGTTGTTGCTGATGTTGTCGAGGTGTCCGCGGAAGCGCAGCCAGGGGCCGGCCATGGAGATATGGTCGGTTGTGCACTTGCCGGCTACCTTAATGAGGAGCACGAGGTCTTCGAGGTCTTTGCCGTCCCAGGCCGGAAAGGGCTCCAGCAATTGCAGCCTTTCGCTGTCGGGGTCGATGTGGATTTCAATGTCACTTCCGTTCTCTGCCGGAGGCACATATCCTGCATCTTCCACGGCATACCCTTTGGCCGGAAAGCGCATGCCCTTCGGCTCGGGGAGCATCACCTCGCGCCCGTCTGCGGTAGTCAGCGTATCGGTCAAGGGGTTGAAATTTAGGGTGCCGGCTATGGCAAAGGCGGTGGTGATTTCGGGCGATGCTACAAATGCATGGGTATTGGGGTTTCCGTCATTTCTCTTGGCAAAGTTGCGGTTGAAGGAGGTCATGATCGAATTTTTCTTCTTCGGGTCGTCCGTATGCCGCGCCCACTGCCCGATGCAGGGCCCGCAGGCATTGGCCAGCACGGTGGCCCCGCCTTCTTCGAAGATATCGAGTATCCCGTCTCTTTCGGCCGTAAAGCGTACCATCTCCGAGCCGGGTGTAACGGTAAACTCCGATTTGATCTCAAGTCCGTTGTCTTTGGCAAACTGTACCAGCTCGGCCGAGCGGGTGAGGTCTTCGTAGCTGGAGTTGGTGCAGGATCCGATCAGCCCTACTTCCAGTTTTTCGGGCCATCCGTTTTCTTTGACCGCTTCGCGGAATTTAGATACCGGCCAGGCCAGGTCGGGTGTGAACGGGCCGTTGATATGGGGTTCCAGTTCCGAGAGGTTGATTTCGACCAGTTCGTCATAATATTTGGCGGGGTTGGCATGTACCTCATCGTCCGAGCGAAGGTGCTCGCGCACGCTGCCGGCCAGTTCGGCCACATCGCTGCGCCCGGTTTCTTCCAGATACTTTGCCATGGCCTCGTCATATTCGAAAATAGAGGTAGTGGCCCCAATTTCGGCCCCCATGTTGCAGATGGTGCCTTTGCCGGTGGCCGAAATGCTTTCGGCTCCTTCTCCGAAATATTCCACGATGGCACCCGTACCGCCTTTCACCGTCAGTATGCCGGCTACTTTCAGGATGACGTCTTTCGGGGAGGTCCATCCGCTGAGGCGCCCCGTAAGTTTCACTCCGATGAGTTTGGGCATGCGCAGTTCCCAGGGCATGCCGGCCATCACATCCACGGCATCGGCCCCCCCGACCCCGATGGCCACCATTCCGAGGCCGCCCGCATTGGGCGTGTGGCTGTCCGTACCGATCATCATGCCGCCCGGGAAAGCATAATTTTCGAGGACGACCTGATGAATAATGCCGGCTCCCGGTTTCCAGAAACCGATGCCGTATTTATTGGAAACTTTCGAAAGAAACTGGTAGACTTCGTTGTTTTGATTGAGTGCTTCCTGCAGGTCTTTGTCGGCTCCTACGCGTGCCTGAATCAGGTGGTCGCAATGCACCGTGGTGGGAACGGCAACTTTGTCGCGGCCGGCCAGCATAAACTGCAAAAGCGCCATTTGGGCCGTGGCATCCTGCATGGCAATGCGATCCGGAGCAAAATCCACATAGTCCTTTCCGCGCTGCAATTCGCGTTCGGCAGCCGACCCAAAGAGGTGGGCGTAAAGGATTTTTTCACTCACCGTCATCGGGCGCTGGAGGATTTCTTTGGCTTTTCTTACCTTTTCAGGCAGTTGCTCATACACATTCCGGATCATATCAATATCAAAGGCCATGTCACTTAAATTTAAATCATGTTAAAAAACACTGCGAAATTAATCAATATCCTACTTTCGCCTGAGCTTTGATCATTGATTTAAGATTACTTAAGATGCCCTTACCGGAAAATATTCGCCTGGCCCTGAGATCGATCAAAGGCAATTTGCTCAGGGCCATCCTGACGATTGCGATCATCGCCTTCGGTATCATGGCACTGGTGGGCATCATTACGGCTACCGACAGCATTAAGGCCAGCATTTCGAGCAGCTTTTCGACCATGGGAGCGAGCACTTTTACCATTGATGCCAACGGCCCGAGAGTCGGATACGGGGGCGTGCGTGAAAAGGCCAACCCGAGAATCAGCTACGATGAAGCACAGAGCTTTGCCGGGCGCTACGAATTTCCGGCAAAGGTGTCGATATCCACCCGTGCCACCGGCATGGCTACCGTCAAATACGGAGCCGAAAAGACCAACCCCAATGTGCAGGTACTCGGTGTCGGACGCTACTACATCCAAACAGCAGGCTATAAAATCGAAGAAGGCAGAGATTTTACCGCGCCTGAGATCAGCAGGGGAAGCAACGTGATTCTGCTTGGCTATGATGTGTACAACAGGCTCTTTAAAAAAGAAAAAGCAAGCGGAAGCTTTGTATCGATCGGCAACATTCGTTTTCGGGTCATCGGGGTACTTGCCGAGAAGGGCTCCGGATTCAGTGGCGGAGGCGACAACTTGGTGCTCATACCGCTGAATGCGGCACGGGCCCATTTTACCTCACCCAATGCACGATTTATCATCAGTGTGATGGTCGAAGACCCGGAGCGCATGGATGCGGCCATCAGCGAGGCGAAGGCGCTGTTCCGGAATATTCGCAAGGTACGGATCGGGGAGAAGGATAATTTTGCCATCAACAAGAGCGACAGCGTGGCCAACGACCTGATTGACAACCTGCGTATGGTCGGCTATTTTGCCGCACTGATCGGTTTTATAACTCTTCTGGGTGCGGCCATTGCACTGATGAATATTATGCTGGTTTCGGTGACGGAGCGTACCCGCGAGATTGGAATATCCAAGGCTTTGGGAGCCAAGCGCAGCACCATTCTGACGCAGTTTCTGACCGAGGCGGTTGTCATCAGTGTCATCGGGGGGCTTGTCGGCATTTTTCTGGGAATTTTGGCCGGCAACGGGGTTTCGATGCTGCTCGGAAGTGCCTTTATCATTCCCTGGGACTGGATCGGATTCGGGGTGCTTATTTGTCTTTTTGTAGGTGTCATAGCCGGATTTTACCCGGCCGTGAAGGCAGCTGCGCTTGACCCCATCGAGGCCCTGCGCTACGAATGATACCGAAAGCCGGAAAAAAAAGAGCCGGCATTTCCTGAGAAACCCGGCTCCGATTCTGATTTTTACACGCCTTTATTTTGCTGCTGCGTAACGTGCAGCCACTTCGGGCCAGTTGATGACGTTCCAGAAATTGGAAACATACTCCGGTCGCCTGTTTTGATATTTGAGATAATAAGCGTGTTCCCAGACATCCAGTCCCAGGATGGGTGTTCCGTTGGTATCGACCACATCCATCAGGGGATTGTCCTGATTTGCCGTGCTGATCACATCCAGTTTGCCATTGTCGACAATCAGCCAGGCCCAGCCTGAGCCGAAGCGGCTGACGGCAGCCCCGGAGAATATCTCTTTGAACTTATCGAAAGAATCGAAAGCACTGTTGATGGCGTCCGCCAGTTCGCCTTCGGGAAGTCCGCCTCCGTTGGGAGCCATCACTTTCCAGAAAAGGCTGTGATTCCAGTGGCCTCCACCGTTGTTGCGTACTGCTACGGAGTGTTTGCTCACGTTGCGAAGAATGTCTTCAAGGCTTTGCTTCTCTAAATCCGTGCCGGCAATGGCTGCATTAAGTTTGCTGACATATCCGCCATGGTGCTTGGTATAGTGAATTTCCATGGTGCGGGCATCGATGTTGGGTTCCAATGCGTCATAGGCATAGGGAAGATCGGGTAATTGAAAAGCCATAATTCTGAATTTTTAGGTTTTTTTAAATAGGGTTTCGATTGTAGTCTTTTAATCCGTCTCAAATTTAAATGGTTCAAACGGAAGCGGATTAATCTGCAATATCCTCTTCTTCCTTTGAAGGGCGGGGCTTGCCGTTATCTCTTCTTTTGCTGTTAAAAAATGCTTGTAACAGTTCCTGGGATTCACCGGCCAGAATCCCGCTTGTGAGCCGGGTTTTGGGATGAAGGAGGGCGCTGCCTCCCAGCTGCCGGAAGCCTTTTTTCGGATCGGAAGCCCCGAATACAAGGCCTCCCACCCGGGCCCAGGCGCTGGCTGCGGCACACATGGCACAGGGCTCCAGTGTTACGAAGAGGGTACAGTCGTTCAGGTATTTTGAACCGAGGTACTCCGAGCCTGCCGTAAGGGCAATCATCTCGGCATGGGCGGTGGCATCATGAAGCCGTTCGCTCATATTGTGGCCCCGGGCAATGATCTGCCCCGAAGCCACCAGAACAGCCCCCACCGGCACCTCCTCTTCCTCCAGTGCCTGCCGGGCTTCCTGCAGGGCCGCCTGCATAAAAAAGCGAAGCTGCTCAGGGGTAAATTCATGCTTCTTTTTCATTTTCAAATTAAACTTTTGAGAGATGTTAAAATTATATAAGCCCTGTTATTCAGCTATTTGACAGCGGCTAAATCGCATATCTTTGGGCCGGTAAATCCAATCGCATATGAAAGTTGCTTCCACCTTTTTCCTCCTCCTGGTCCTTTCGGCTTCCATCCGGGCCCAGCCAAAGATATGGACGCTGGATGACTGTATAGATTATGCGCTGAAAAACAACCTCAATGTTCAGCAAATACAACTGAATGTAAATCGCAGTTTCAATCAATTGCAGCAGAGCAGGATGGAGCGCCTGCCCAATCTCAATGCTTCGGCCAGCAACTTCTTCAACCGCGGACGAACCGTGGATCCGACTACCTATAACTTTCTGAGCGGAACCCTTTCGACCAATAATATTTCACTGAACAGTTCGGTCAGTGTTTTCAATGGTTTCAGGATTCGCAACAGCATCATACAAAACAACTACAACCTGAAGGCCGATGAGCTGGAGCTGGAAAATACTCGGCAAAACGTGGCCATTACGATTACCGGATTTTACCTCGATGCCTTGATGGCCAAAGAGCAGGTACATATCATGCAGAGGCGCTTTGATGTGGTGCGTCAGCAACTGGGGTATACGCGTAAGCTGGTGGAAGCCGGCAGCCTGCCCGAAGGCGAACTGCTCAATGTGCAGGCGCAGCTGGCACAGGCTGATTTTGACCGCGTGAGTGCAGAAAACCAGTATGAACTGGCCATGCTGAATCTGCAGGCAGCCATGCTTCTCGAGCCCGAAGCGGGATTTCAAATCAGCGAGCCCTCCGATGAATTGAGCGGAGAAATTTTTCAGCGCTATCCTTCAGCGGAAGCATTGGTCAATGAAGCCATAAAGCAACACCCCTCGGTAAAAAGTGCCGAATATCGCATGCTGGGGGCCCAAAGCGGAGTGGATGTGGCCAGGGCCGGGCGCTATCCCAGCCTGCGACTGTCAGGCAGTCTCAACACCAGCAGTTCCTCGCAGCGCCAGCGATTTGAGGTTATTCCGCTTGGGTTTGACACCATCGGTCAGGTGGCCGGCAGCGGAGACCCCGTTATCTCTCAAAGGCCGAGCTTTGAAGTCCAGGGCAGGCCCTATCCGCTCGCAGATCAGTTTAAAGACAATTTCAATCAGGCCATCAGTCTGCAGCTTTCGATCCCCATATTTAATAATTACCGCACGAAGAATGCCATCACCATGGCAGAGATCAACTGGCGCAGTGCCGAATTGAATATGGAGCAGCAGCGCATCACTTTGCGCAACAACATTTATCAATATTACACCGGTGCCCTGGCCGCCAGGAAGCGCTATGATGCGGCCGTCAGGAATGTGGAAGCGAGCAGGCGTTCATTTGAATATACCGAAAAGCGGGCCAGAGAGGGCATGGTAAGGGCCGTTGATTTCCAACGCCTTCAGGCCGACCTGCAAACGGCAGAAAACAACCTCCTGCAGGCCAAATATCAGTATCTGATGAGTATCCGGATTTTAAAATATTACCTCGGCCGGTCGATCAATCGTTAAAAGGAAAGAATATGAGTAAGCAGAAAAAGATCATTTTTATCTTATTGGGCCTGTTGCTCGTGGTGCTGTTACTGGCAGTGCTCAAGGGCGGAAGCAACAGAGGCATTGAGCTGGAAACCCGGGAGGTCGGTAGAGGCGAGATTGTGGCTACGGTGTCGGCCAGCGGAAAGATTTTTCCCGTAGAGGAAGTGGCCATCATTCCGGAAATTGCCGGTGAAATTATAAAGTTATATGTGCTCGAAGGAGATTCTGTGAAAGAGGGAGACATGCTGGCCAAAATAAACCCCAACATCTACCAGGATGCCGTGCGCAGGGCCGAAGCCAGTGTGCTGACGGCCAAGGCAAATCTCGGGAATGCCAAAGCTCGTTATCAGATGTCGAAAGCACAGTACAAGCGCAGTGAGAATGAATACAAACGGCAAAAATCACTGCACGATCAGGGGGTTATCTCCGATTCGGAATATGAGAGCGCCCTTGCCAATTATGAAGTGGCACAAAGCGAGCTGAAAGCAGCTGAAGAGAGCGTGGAAGCCGCAAAGTATGGCGTACAATCGGCAGAAGCCACTTTGCAGGAAAGCAAGAACAACCTTCTGCGTACCATCATTTACTCGCCCATGTCGGGGATTGTCACAGGTCTAAATGTGGAAGAAGGCAAAGTAGTGGGAGGTATCAATACCTTCTCGGCCACCGAAGTGATGCGCATCAGCAACCTCAATGATATGGAAGTGCGGGTGGAGGTAAATGAAAACGATGTGTTGAATATCAACCTGGGCGATACGGCACTGATTGATGTGGAAGCCTATGACGACCGTGAATTTAAGGGTGTCGTTATCCAGGTTTCAAGCTCGGCAGCCAACAGCGGATCGCAGCAACTCACCACAGAGCAGGTGAGCAATTTTACGGTTAAAGTTTATTTGCTGCCTTCGGGCTTTCAGGATATTGCACATAGTAAGACGGGGAAATTTCCTTTTTTGCCGGGCATGAGTGCCACAACCGACATTATCACCGAAAGAAAGAAGGACATTCTCCTTGTACCGATCGAAGCCGTGACAACCCGCAAAGAAGAAAGAAGTGACAGCACGGGCAGCCAAAGCGGAAGAGACGATGATTACAAGGAAGTGGTTTTTGTGATCAGGGAAGGGAAAGCAGAAATGCGAAAGGTACAAACGGGCATTCAGGACGACCGAAATATCGAGATCATTGAAGGGCTGAAGGAGGGAGAGGAGATAGCCGTTGGGCCCTACACCACCGTGCAGCAAATATTGGATGACGGGGACGAAGTCAAAATCATTGAGAAGAAGAAAAACAAAGAGGGATAAACCCCTTTTCTTTTATTTTCTTTCCCTGAAGATATACTGCACGCCCACTCCGAACATCCCCGGGAAATAGTCGATGCCAATGCTGCCGGTATTGACCGGGAAACTGATTCCCAGATTGGCATTTACTTTCAGGCGCTCTCCTCCGAGGCTGACATAAGCCAGGGGCTCTGCAAAGAAATAAGAGGGCGGGTCCTGTTTTTCGCCATTGACTTCAAGCGCCAGAAACTGCACCCAGGCAAAGCGCGAACTCAGTCCGATGTTGAAATATCTTGACTGAAAGCCCAGATTTCCCTGCACGAAGGGTTTCAGTATAAAAGAATTTCCCGTTGTGGTATATGGAGTTCCGTTTATCGTAAAACTGCCTTTGCCGGCCGCAGCACCTGCCGCCAGTCCTCCGAAGGCGCTGAGTGTCAGATGGTCATTGCCTGTATTCAGTATTCCGTAGCCTCCTTCCAGATAGACATGTTTGTTTTCGCTTCCTCCGGAGGAAACCGAAAGCGCCCCCATGACGGCCGTTCGATCCGTGTTCATATAGGAGGCCTGCAGGTCAAAGCCGCTGGTACTTGCCCACACCTGTCCCTGAACCTCTCCTTTTTCCTTTAGGACAGGGACATTATGCATGGTGGGGATGTAAACAGGAGCACATGCGGAAGCCGTCAGAAGGACGGTTGTGATCAGAGATAAAAATTTACTATTTTTCATACCGAAAATTACTTAAAAACCAAACCATTAAGAAGATGGCATACAAAAGACTATTCGATATCATTCGACATCAGCAGGAGCATTACCCGCAAAACGATGCTTTTGCATATAAACTGAACGGGGCATGGAAGAAGTTCAGTACAAGTGAAGCAATTGATGAAATTAACAAAGTGAGCCTGGGATTGATGGAGCTGGGCGTCAGGCCGGGAGATAAAATAGCCATGGTCAGCCACAACCGGCCGGAGTGGAATTTTATTGATCTCGGTGTCTTACAAATCGGAGCGGTGGATGTGCCGGTCTATCCCACCATCAGTCCCGATGATTATGTTTATATCTTTAACCATGCGGAAGTAAAGTATTGCTTTGCCGGTGATCAGGAATTGTATGACAAGGTGGCAAGCATCAAAGACCAGGTTCCGACTCTGAAAGAAATTTACAGTTTTGACAATCTCGAAGGCGTCAGGCACTGGTCAGAGGTGAAGGCACTGGCCAAAGAGGAGCGCATGCCGGAGTTGCAAAAATTTATGGACGGAGTGGAAGAAGAAGACCTGGCCACCCTGATTTATACGTCCGGCACCACAGGTAAGCCCAAAGGGGTGATGCTGACACACAAAAACATTGCAAGCAATGTGGCGGCTACGGCCAGTTGTCTGCCGTTAAATGAGTCGCATCGCGTTTTAAGTTTTTTGCCCTTGTGTCATAGTTTTGAACGGATGGTAACCTACACCTATCAGTCGCTTGGCGCATCGATTTACTATGCCGAAAGTCTTGATGCCATTGGTGACAACCTGCGCGAAGTACAACCCCACTTCTTCACCTCCGTGCCCCGCCTGCTTGAAAAAGTCTACGAGAAGATTATGGCCAAAGGCCACGAGCTGAGCGGAATTAAGAAGAAACTATTTTTCTGGGCCATCGACCTGGGCAGGGAGTTTGAATTCGGAAAAGACAAAGGGCTCTACGGCTTGAAGTTGAAAATTGCCAATAAACTCATTTTCAGCAAATGGCGCGAAGCCCTGGGCGGAAACATCATCGGGATCGTGACCGGGGCCTCGGCCCTGCAACCCCGCCTTGAGCGCATCTTCAATGCCGGTGGCATCAAGGTGCGGCAGGGCTACGGACTGACGGAGACTTCACCGGTGGTAAGCTTCAACCGTTTTGAAGAGTGGGATGCCAAAATCGGAACGGTGGGATATCCGATACCGGGCGTGGAGATCAAGTTTGAAGAAGACGGAGAGCTGCTGGTGAAAGGACCCAATGTGATGAAAGGCTACTTTAAAAATCCGGACGAAACAGCGCAAGTACTCGGAGAGGACGGCTGGTTTCGCACGGGCGATCTGGCCAAACTGGTCGATGACAAGTACATTCAGATCGTAGAGCGAAAGAAGGAACTCTACAAAACCTCGGGAGGGAAGTATGTGGCACCCCAGCCGCTTGAAAACAAGTTCAAAGAGTCGCCTCTCATCGAGCAGATAATGGTAGTGGGAGATAACCGCAAATTTGTCTCGGCCCTGATCGTTCCCAATATGCAAAACCTCAAAGCATTTGCCCGTGAAAACGGAATCGAATGGGAAAGCGAAGAAGACCTGCTCAATCACCCGGATGTGATCGCAGCCTATCACGCCATTCTGGATGAATTCAACCCGGCATTCAGCAATACCGAGCAAATCAAGAAATTTAAACTCCTCAGCGATGAGTGGACGGTGGAAGGCGGGGAATTGACCCCGACCATGAAGGTGAAGCGGAAAGTGATTTTGCAGAAGTATGCCGATGTGATTGATAATATTTATGACAGCAGCGACCTCAGCGATTGATATTTCCGGGTGCTTGCAATTAATAGGGGTCCATGTCGCTGTAGAGGTAGACAGTTCTGAGGCGCGTATCCTGCTGCAGGATGCGGGCCGCTTCGCGGATGGCCCGGTGTGATTGGTCCAGCCATTCCCGTTTCCTTTCCATTTTTAGGACAATGTCAAAGAGATAGTTGCCCCGGATGCGCGAAATGAGCGGGGCCACCGGAGGATAGGCCCTCCATCCGAGCCGGGAAGCCAGATATTCATGTACCTTATTGGCCGCTTCGCGGGTCTTGTCCGGATCGCGGTGGCGCAGCCGGATGCGGATCATGCGATAGACGGGCGGATACCTGAATTGGGTACGTTCGGATATTTCCTGCGCGTAAAAGTCTTCGTAATCATTTCGAATGACAAGCTGCAGCAGGGGATGATCTGTTTTGCGGGTTTGGATAAGGACCTTTCCCTGTTCTTTTTTTCTTCCGGCCCGGCCACTCACCTGCACCATCAGTTGAAAGGCCCTTTCGGCCGATCGAAAATCGGGATAGTGCATCAGCTGGTCGGCATTGAGTATGCCCACAAGGGCTACATTTTCAAAGTCGAGACCTTTTGTGACCATTTGTGTGCCGACCAACACATCAATGCGCCCTTCCTCAAAATGGTAGATGATTTCCTGCAGCCGGTATTTTCCCCGTGCTGCATCCAGATCGAGGCGTGCCACGCGGATACCGTCAAAAAGGCGCTTCAGTTCGTCTTCTATGCGCTCGGTACCATAGCCCCATATGCGCATCGGCCCCGATCCGCAGGCCGGACAAGCATGGGGCGTGGGTATCTGATAGCCGCAATAGTGGCATTTCAGTTTGTCGATATATTTGTGATAAGTCAGCGAAACATCGCAATTGACGCATTGCGGAACGTGGGCACAAACGGCACAAATCATCATGGGGGCATAGCCTCTGCGGTTTCGGAAAAGAATGGCCTGCCTGCCCGATGACAGCACTTCCTCCAGGGCGGCTACCAAGCCTTCGGATAAATGACTCTTTCCGTCTTTCATGCGTGCCGACCTGCGCATATCAAGCAGCTCGACCTTCGGCAGTTCCACCTGTCCATAGCGCTCTTTCAATACCGTAAGGTGATATTTGCCATGGCGCGCATTGTAATAACTTTCGAGAGAAGGAGTGGCGCTGCCAAGCAGGGTTTTGGCTCCGAAGAGCCGGGCCATATAGATGGCCGCATCCCGTGCATGATATCGGGGGGCGGGGTCAAATTGCTTATAGGAAGGGTCGTGTTCTTCGTCCACCACAATGAGTCCCGGATTCTGAAAAGGAAGCAAGAGGGCACTTCTCGGGCCCAGCACTACCCGGTACCTTCCGTCTGCTACCCGCTGCCAGATCTCTACCCGCTCCATGCTGCTGAAGCGGGAATGGTAGATGCCGATGCGTTCTCCGAAATATTTTTTCAGACGCGAAATCATCTGGGTGGTCAGGGCGATCTCCGGCAGAAGATAAAGCACCTGTTTTCCCTGCTCCAGAAATTCCTCGATGATGCGCGTATAAATTTCCGTCTTGCCGCTCGAAGTTACCCCGTGAAGGAGCACCACCTCCTTCTCTTCAAAACCCTTCTGAACGGATGCTCTGGCGCTTTCCTGTGCCGGAGAAAGTGAAAACTGTTTGTCAAAGACGTTTGCATCCTCTTTTATCCGGCTCACTTCTTTTTCATATTCCTCCAGAATTCCTTTCTCAATCAGTTTTTTAAGAGCCTGATAATTTTTGCCGCTGGCCTTGAGCAAGCGCTCTTTGCTCACTTCCTCTTCCATGCCGTGGAGCTGAAACCAGTGCAGCAGAATGTCCAACTGGCGGGGGGCCCGCTGAAGCTGCTCAAAGAGGGCCTTTCGATTTTGCTCATCAGCATAGGACTTGTTGAGGTCAATGTATTTTTTAATCCTGGGCCGGTAGCCTTCCTGCAGTTCTTCGCGCAGCAGGATGACCTCTTTGGCGATCAGCTTTTTCAGTAAGGGGAAAATGTTTTTACGGTTGAGTATGCCCTGCACTTCTTTGACACTGAGTTCGGGATGATGGGTCAGTGCCTCGGCAAGCAGGTACTCATCGTCATTCAAAGCTTCATAGTCGTGATTAAATGCAGGATGAAGCAGTATCCGTGTTTCGCTCTCCAGTTTCATAGCTGCCGGAAGGGCGGCATTCATCACATCGCCAAGGGTGCAGAGATAATAAGCCGCCATCCACTCCCAGAATTTTCTTTGCTTTTCCCCGATCAGGGGACGCTCATCCAGTATCTGGTCGATCTCTTTGGCTTCATAGTTTCGCGGTTTTTCATTGTGAACGTTCCATGCGAGGGCCGTGTAGTAGCGTTTTTTCCCAAACTGCACCACGACACGCATTCCGGCTTCTATGCGAGCGGCAAATTCTCCCCTCGCCACATAGGTGTAGCAGCGATCCAGTGCAAGCGGAAGCACCACATCCACGTATCTTTCCTGCGGATCCTTCATCCCTGCTAAGATATACCAGATCATCGGCAGCATCTAAATTTTGGCATCGCTGTTTGAAATGCTATTTTTAGAGTCCAAAAAATCATTTAATCATGCGTAGATTCCTCTTTGCCGTCACCTGTTTCTTTTTCACTTTATCTCTTTCTGCTCAAGGGCTTTACCGGGCCTTGTCGTTGGATGAGAGGGTGCAGGCGGCCGGGGTCATTGTCGAGGCGGAGGTGATCCGTTCGGAGCCAGTTCTTCATGCCAACGGGCAGGTTTTTACCCACCATCTTCTGCGCGTAAGCCGTATTTTTAAAGGAGCGCCCCGCGAGCAGCTCGAAGTCGTTACGCTGGGCGGCCGGGCCGGAGGAACCCTGATGAAAGTTTTCCCGGCCCTTCAGCTTGAGCCCGGAATGAAAGGGGTGTTCTTTCTTGCACCCGGAAATGTGAACCCCCGTTTTCAGAGCCGGGCTTATAAGGTCTATGCCGACCGCCAGGGATTTGTAGCACGGCTATGGAACGGAAAGGCATTTGACGGTTTGCAGGATTACGGTTCTTATGAAGATAAATTTGTATCCCGCTTAAGGGAGGAGCAGCATCTGAATGTAAAAGTGCTGCAAAAGCCGTCCGCTCTGCTGCCGTCTGCTTCGGCTCTGGTGCCTTCTGTCATTTCTTTTGCTCCCGACAGCATCGCTGCCGGTGAATTTCAAGTCCTGACCATTCGGGGAGTAGGCTTTGGCAGCTATGCCGGGCAGGCGGATATTCGCTTTCGCAATGCCGATGACGGGGGCATCTCTTTTGTTTCCACCCCCGCCACACAGGTCCTTCTGTGGACCGATACGCTGATACAGGTCGAAGTGCCTTTCCGGGCCGGCAGCGGCACTTTTATGGTGGTGGACCAAAGCGGAGCCGGCACCTTGTCAAATACCGACCTGGTGATTCGCTACGACATTATCAATCTTCAGACCAACAACGGCATTCAGTATTCAAGACTGGTTGACATCAACGGCCTCGGTGGACTGAGTTTCGAGTTCAATACAAACTTTTACAACAATACGGATGCAAGAAATGCCTTCAACAGGGCGCTCGAAAGCTGGCGTTGCAATACGATGGTCAATTTCGCATCGCTCAGCAACACCACCGACAGCAGCTGCAATTCCCGCAACAACATCAGTGTGGTGGCATTCGACAGCGATTGCCCGCTCGATCCGGGTGTGCTGGGGCGGGCCTACAGCTATTATACCATTTGCCAGGATGAGGATCCCGAATTGGTGGAGGTGGACATTCTCTTTGATGAGATGCCGGCCAACGGCTGGCACTTCGGGGCATCGGCTCCGGCCGGCACGGCATACGATTTTGAATCGGTGGCACTGCATGAGCTGGGCCATGCCCATCAGCTGGGCCATGTGATCGATGCCAATGCCGTGATGCACTATTCCCTGCCGGCAGGTACGGCCCGCAAGACTCCGGATGCAAACGACATTCTGGGCGGCCGGTCGGTAATGACACGCAGTGTCAAAGACCCGATTTGCGGTTTCGGCAAAATGACTGCCCTCACAGCCGGCAATTGTCAGTTTACCGTTCCGGTGGCCGGTTTTACCCTCACTCCCGACAGGGGCTGCGTACCTTTCGAGGTACAGTTTACAGATGCTTCCACTTCTATGCCCACATCCTGGGCCTGGGATTTTGACAATGACGGAGTCATTGATGACAGCACCCAAAATCCGGTGCATACTTACAGCACTCCGGGCATCTATTCTGTCCGGCTGATTGTGAGCAACGCCAACGGATCGGATACCCTTACGCGCATCAATGTGATTCAGGCCTTTGCTTCACCGGCAGCCGATGCCGGCCCCGATACCTCTATCTGCCCCGATGGCAGTGCCACCCTGGGAGGGGCTCCCACGGGAAGTGGCGGAACCGGTTTCCTGCGCTATCAATGGCTGCCGGCCGAAAGTCTGAACAATGCGGCACTTCCCAATCCCGAGGCAAGCCCGGTGAGCACTACGGAATACACCGTGGAAGTAAGCGATGACAATGGCTGCACGGCCCGGGATTCGATGCTGCTTACCGTCATGCCCGGGCCGCTGCTTGATATCGGCAGCGATCGTACGGTATGCGAAGGCGATACTGTTTGGCTTATCAACCGGGCAGGCAATCCGGCCGGAAGCATTTTCCGATGGAGCCCCCCTGACGGAATTGCCGACCCCTCAAACGATACGACCTTTATGATTGCAGCCGGGGGCTCTGTGAGCATTACCCTTTCGGCACAGACGCCAAACGGCTGTCAGGCGCAGGCTTCCTTCTTTCTGACGATCCACCGAAGCCCCGTGGTGGATGCCGGAGAGGATCAGACCGCCTGTTCAGGTACGGGTGTGGAAATCGGGGGACATCCTGCCGCTTCGGGCGGCTCGGGTGGATATACCTACCTCTGGCAGCCCTTTGCCGGATTGAACAACAGCGGGGCGGCCAACCCCATTGCCGATCCTGCCAATACGACCACCTATACCCTAACTGTCTTTGATGCCCTGGGTTGCAGCCGTTCGGATACCGTCCGGGTCGAAGTGGTGCCCTCGCCCGTGGCCGATGCGGGTCCGGATTTGGGGCCCGTGTGTGCAGGTCAGGCCCTGCGGCTTGGCGGACAGCCCACCGGAAGCGGTGGCACGGGCTCTTTGTTCTACACCTGGCTGCCAACGGCCTATCTGGATACCATTAACATTGCCAATCCGCTGGCTACGCCCGGTCAAAGCACCCTCTTTAAAGTGATTGTGGTGGATGCCAACGGATGCCGGGCCGAAGACAGTGTGTTTGTAAGCATATGGCCCACCCCCGTGGCCGATGCAGGCCGCGATACGGTATTTTGCGGGCCGGGAACCCTGATCCTGGGCGGCAATCCGGCCGGAAGCGGAGGAACTGCACCCCTGGCTTATTCCTGGAGCCCCGATTCGAGCCTCAACCAAGGTGATATCCCCAATCCGATGGCCGGTCCGTCAGAAAGTACGGAATACACACTGACGGTAAGCGATGCCAATCAATGCAGCTCAAGCGATGTGCTGCGTGTGACCGTACTGCCGCCATTGATTGCGGATGCGGGCCCACAGGATACCCTTTGCTATGGCGAATGCAAAAGGCTGGGCGGCAACCCCGTGGCCAGCGGAGGATCGGGCAGTGCCTGGACCTATGAATGGAGTGTGGATACGGGGGTCTTTTCCTTTATGGAAAGCCCCGGAGTGTGCCCGGCCAATACCCAGAGCTACACCCTGACCGTGCGCGATCCGGCAGGATGCGAGACAGAAGCCGTGGTGCGAATTCTCGTCAAAAACTATCAACCCATTGATTTTCGTACCATCGACTCGAGCTATTGCACAAATGACGGCTACGACTCGCTGATTGCATTCCCGGTGGGGGGCAGTTTCAGCGGGCCGGGTGTGCGCGGAAACGGTTTCTATCCGGACGAAGCCGGCATCGGCATGCACTGGATATTTTATGAATACATGACCGGCAACGGATGTCTGATCCGGGATTCTTTCCTGACCGAGGTGCGGCCTTCGCCCGACCAACCCGTGATCGGGCAAAAGGGGGACACGCTTTATACTTCCGATACCTTTGCGGCCTATCAATGGCTTTTCAACGGAATAGCACTGCCGGGTGCCACCATGTATTACTATGCGGCTCCCGAAAGCGGAAATTATCAGGTCAGAGTGTTTAACGAAGCCGGCTGTGATGCGATTTCGGAGATCTACGGCTATTCGGTGGGCATCGAAAAGCGGATTTCCGATCTCAGCGCAGAACTCTATCCTGTGCCGAATGACGGGCGTTTTGTACTTCGACTCAAAGGAAAAGCCTATGCCTCCCTCTCGCTCGAAATATTTGACCTTGCCGGTCGAAAGGTGCTGGGCCGCAAGGTGCATATGCAGGGTCGCAGACTGGATACGGAGATCAATATTTCTTCCGTGGCATCGGGCGTTTACCTTCTGAAAATTTCATCGGGAGAGGGAATGCTGCTCTACAAGTTTGCCGTGACGAAGTAAGCACCCGCGTCACGCTCTTCCGAGATGCCGCAGAATGCGGGCAGGGTTGCCTACGGCCACTACATGACCGGGGAGGTCTTTGACGACCACCGCGCCCGCTCCGATGATGCTGTGCGAACCGATGGAAATTCCGTCATTGACTACGGCTCCCGCTCCGATGACCGTATGGGCGCCTATTTGGCATTTCCCGTTAATGACTGCCCCGGGGTTTACACTGACGAAGGCGCCCAGACGGCTGTGGTGCCCTATGCTGCAATGCCGGTTGAGATAAACGAAAGGCTCCAGTGTGGTGTACGGAGCCACTACGACTCCCGGATTAATGATCACCCCGGCTGCGATATGCACTTCCTGGGCGATGTCCGTAAAAGGATGAAGCAGGGTGCCGAATTCGGAGTCGCTCAATGCAAATGCATCTTTAAAATAGCGGTAGATTTTAAACCGGGCCTGGCTGCTCATAGAAGCGGAAAAAAGAATCTCTTCCTCATCCCGCTGCCATGATTGGGCCGGGATGACACGGGCCGGTATCTCAGGATGCATGAAGTCCAGGTGATATTGAGCATTGTTTTCGGGAGCGAGGTTGGTGATGATATGAACCCGGGTGCCCGGGCCCTCCCTTTTGAAGATGATATCGAGGATGACGGAGAGTGAAGTGTTGTCGTGTCCCAGCAAGGCAAATTTTTTCATGGAGGCGGATTGTCTGCACCAAAAGTAAGAAGTGGGATGAATACCTTTATTTTTGAAAAAAAGCAGCAAGGTGGGAAAAGGAAAAAAATCAAGGAAAAAAAAGACGGAAAATCCGCTACTTGTGAAAGCAAATAATCAGAAATGGGTATGGATCATTTTTGCCCTTGCCTTGCTTGCTGTGCTTATTGTTCGTCTGCGCTTACTAGATATTCCGCTGGAGCGCGATGAGGGTGATTATGCGATCAATGCGGCATTGTTGCTGGACGGGCATTCCCTTTCCAGCCCGCTTATCATGAAACGTTTCCCGTTTATTTATTACATCTACATGCTCTTTATCACCCTTTTCGGGCACAGTGATGCGGGCATTCATTTCGGGCTTCTGCTGGCGAATCTGGCAAGTGCATATGGAATATTTCTTCTGGGAAGCCGGCTGCGTGACAGGAACAGCGGAATACTGGCAGCCGCATTTTTTCTTTTGATGTCTCTTTCTCCGGATGTCAACGGCCTGGCAGCCAACCGCGAACATTTTCAGGTGCTCTTCCTGGTTTTCGGGGCCTTTTTTCTGTTGAAAGCAGGGCAACGGAAAAGATATCTGAATTATGCGCTGGCCGGACTGATGATGGGTTTGTCATTTGCCGTGAAGCAGAATGCCCTTTTTTTTATGGCTTGGGGCGGACTCTGGATACTGGCCGAAGGCCATTTTTTTCAGCGGAAGAAGTGGCAGGCCGTATGGGCTGCTGCAGGCATCTACTCCTTAGCCGCTCTGCTTCCTTTTTTTATCATTTTGCTGCTCTACAACTATGCCGGTGTTTTTGATGCGTTTCTTACAAAGACATTCTACTCAAACAGCCGCTATCTCACGAAGCTCGGTTATTCGGAGGGTGTGCTCAATTTCTATAATCATTTCTCTCCTTTTTTTTATAGCTATACCTTTCTTTTCCTTTTCGCCTTCCTCCCGGTTTTCATATGGAAGAAAGAGAAAGGTGCATACAGAGCAAAGACTTTTCTCCTCTCCTTTGCGATCTTTTCCTTTGTGTCGATTGTCCCGGGCGGGCATTTTTATCCCCATTACTTCAATTTGATTGTCCCGGCCATTGCGCTGGCGGCAGCCGCGGGCACCCTTGAGTTGATAAAACTATCGGAAGCAAGACGAGCCCGCCTGCAAGGGGTTATTGTCATTCTTCCAATGCTTATTATGCTGCAACCCCTCCTTGCAGAGTCCTTTTATTTCTTCAGAGCGGATGCCACACAAGCCTCGAGGGTTACTTATGAGTACAATCCTTTTCCCGAGGCAAAGGCAATCGGGCGACACATCAAGCGAATAACAAGTGACACTTCGTCCATCATGGTTTTGGGGTCGGAGCCGGAGCTGTACTTCTATGCCAAGCGCAGGCCGGCCATTTCGGCTTATTACATGTATTTTTTGATGGACGGATCGGAGCTTGCCCGCCAAAAACAGGAAGAACTGATCAGGCAGGCGGAAAAAGAAATGCCTGAAGTGATTGTGTATGTTGGCATTTCAAGTTCGTGGGTAAGTGGGCCCGAAAGTGATGAGCACCTTTTGGATTGGTTTAACCTCTTTTTAGAAAACAATAGATATCAGCTGGTCGGTGTAGCCGATATATTTAAAGATAGAACCCATTACATTTACGGGCCGGAGGCCCGGAAGTATAAGATACGGTCAAACGGCTTTCTCACGCTTTTGCAAAGGTCCGGGCAGAAATGAAAGTACTCATCACCCAGAGCAACTACCTTCCCTGGAAGGGATATTTTGATGCCATCCGGG
>JALSIH010000054.1 GCA_026981615.1 Chitinophagales bacterium | reverse complement strand
GGCTTTGCCGAAGAGGATAAGCGCCATGGCGGCAGCCGCTGCGAAAGCCAGCAGAAAAGGCCGGTCATCAGGGCCGGGCGGAAACAATCGAAGGACTTCGAGCAGAAAAACGGCCACCACCATTGCCGCTGCGAGGCGCAGGGTCTTTTTCTTTCCGAGGCGCTGCGCCACGTTCGAAAATTGATAGGCATTGTCAATGGCGGTATCGCGGATCTCAAAGGGCAGTATAAGAGCCAAGGTCAGGAGAAACCTTTCGAAGAAAGGGAGTACCCATTGCCCGGCCGGCAAATGCATTTCGTAGTAGAAGTAAGGCAGCACAACGCTTACCGCGGCCCAGACAAAGGCCACGGTGCCGATTTTCAGCCAGGCGCTTTCGCGCAGGCGAAAGGACTGTGTCCTGAAAACGAGGGGAAAGGCATAGAGCAGAGCCGGCAGCCCCGCGATGAGGAGCGGAAAATAGATGCGCACGGGAAGCTGCAGAAAGAACACAAAGGCAGCCATACCGCTGACCACGAGGAGCAAGCGCTCTGCGAACAGATGACTTTGCATCCAGGCCATGAGGGGAGTCGGCATTTCGCGCTCAATCTTGCGTGTGGAGATCATGCGTTGCAGGGTATAGTCAAAGACACTTGCCGAGAAGACAAAAAGCGCAAGGGAATCTACCCTTACCGGCAGGCCCCATTGCAGACAGGTGAGCCAGAGAGCCGAGACCACGCTCGCTGCGACAAATAGATTGCCGTAGATAATAAAATCAAGCATTTTTTTCAGCACCCTGATCATGAGCCGAGTGCAATTTACGATAAAGCGGCTGCATGCCTCCTCTCGCCTGCCATAAAGCAAAAGAGCGCCTTCCGCGAGAGAGGCGCTCTTCCTTGTCCTTGTCAGTACCGGCTACGGGAAAATACCCATGGCGACATAGGCATCGGCCACTTTGTTGATGGCCGTTACAAAAGCAGCGGTACGCATGTCTTCAATCTTCCGGTGTTTTTTCCAGACGTCCCTGATTCCGTAGAAAGCCGTCACCATGGTTTCTTCCAGTCCGGAATCTACCAGGTCGATCTCCTCTGCGCCCCGTGCGATGATGCTTTTTTCTTTCTTGCTGATCGACTTATTCGTCAGTTTCTCGATCACATCCACCACATTTTCGAAAGCATATTGGGTAAATCGCTTGTCCATGCGTCCGAAGCGCACATGGGAGAGGTTTTTCAGCCATTCGAAATAAGAAACCGTGACACCGCCCGCATTGAGATAGAGGTCCGGAATGATATAGACGCCTTTTTTGAGCAATATCTCCTGGGCTTCGGCTGTCACCGGGCCATTGGCCGCTTCGCCAATTATTTTCGCCTTGATGCGGGGCGCATTGTCCTTTGTTATTACATTTTCAAGTGCAGCCGGTATCAGTATATCACAATCTTGCTCAAGTCCTTCCCACGAAGAATTCAGATTTTTGGCTTTCGGAAAGTCCATGATCGAGCCGGTTTCTTTGCGCCATTTCATGAGTTCGGCCAGGTCGATGCCGTTTTTATTGTAGATCGCACCTTCAATTTCACAAAAACCAACGAGCACGGCTCCGGCTTCCTGGAAGAAGTTGGCACTGTGATAGCCCACATTACCGAGGCCCTGAATGATGATTCGTTTTCCTTTGAGGCCGGCACTGAGACCTATCTCGTCCATGTCTTTCTTAATATTGACGGCCTCGCGTACACCGAAAAAGACGCCCCGTCCGGTGGCTTCTCTTCGTCCGCGGATACCGTTGAGGCTCACGGGCTTGCCCGTCACACATCCGTAGCCGTCAATGGATTCGGGGTGGAAGGCAAGATAGGTATCCAGAATCCAGGCCATTTCGCGCTCGCCCGTACCGTAATCGGGAGCCGGCACATCGATGGCCGGACCAATGAAGTTTTTCTTGATCAGCTCGGCCGTGTAGCGCCTTGTTATGCGCTGCAACTGGGCCTCGTTGTAGTCTCTCGGGTTGATTTTGATGCCCCCTTTGGCCCCTCCGAAAGGAACATCCACAATGGCACATTTGTAAGTCATCAAAGCAGCAAGCGCCATCACTTCATCCTGGTTGACGGCTTCGCTGTAGCGGATACCGCCTTTGGTCGGCACACGGTGGTGGCTGTGCTGTACGCGATAGGCTTCGAGCACCTGGTACTCATTGCCCACCTTTACCGGAAACTTCATTTTGTACACGCTGTTGCAAACCTTGATCTGGTTAAGCAATCCCGAAGGGATTTTGGTGTATTGCCCGGCATGGTCGAAATACTTCTCTACGTTTTTAAAGAAGCTTTCGTGCTTAACGCCTTTTGAATTACTCATTAATCGGGTGTTTTTATTTGTTTTTCAAGTTTGGAAATCTTTTTATCAAGTAGCATCATATAAATAAACAAGCCGCTGAAAATAATCAGCAACACCGCAATGACTATAAAAAGAAGCCCGTTTTCCCGCATCCAGTCGGGGCTTTCTTCGGGCGAAACCATGCTTGTCGCCATGCCCGGCAAATTTAAGGAGAGCATGATTGCAGTAAGCATTATTCGAAGACTAATTTTCCTGATCATAGCGCTTTTCTTTTAGTAAATGATAGCGTACCTGCAGGGAAGAAATCCATAGTCCGATCAGCATCCAGCCAATGACAGCCGGATAAAAAACCATTCGCAGGTGGCTGTCGAGATCATAGCTGCTGAAGGCCGGATTTCCGCCATTGCCCGGATGCAGGGTCTGGGTCATCCGGGGAGTCACATAGATGAATACGATGAACATCACCCAGGCAAAAATGTTATACACACTGCTGATGCGTGCCCGTTTTTCGTCATCGGACAGGGCTCCCCGCAAAACGAAGTATGCCATGTAGAGCAGGATGCCGATCAGGGCCCCCAGTATTTTGGTATCCTGAAGGAGCCATTTATTGAGCGCTCCCCAGGCATAGTTGCCCCACAAAGCACCCGTCACAAATCCAAGGAGCCCGAAGAGTATGCCGGCATTGGCCGTAGCAGCCGCAATGGCATCATACACGGGATTGAAAGTTCGGAGGTAGGCAATGGCATAGGCAAAGGAAAAAGTAAGCAGGAGAGTCATGGCAAACCACATGGGCACATGAAAGAGAAGGTTGCGGATGCTCTCGTACAAGACGATCCGGTGCGGAAAATTGAACCACTGCGGATCGTTGTTTTTCACACTTTCCACCTGCGGAAAGCGAAACTCCTCTTCGCTCACCCGGCCGCTCAGAACCGAAAAGGCCCTTGGGAGGATGAAGGTACCGTCTTCATCGTCATTCACGATGACATCATAGACCTGATTGCGGTAGGCCCCGGGCAGGTTGGCGGGGATATGAAATCGTGCCAGTGCGTGCCAGTCGCTGCTGCTGTGCACCTGAGCAGCCGGCAGGTAGAGGTCTTTGTGGCGCAGCCAGATGCGCAGGGATGAGGCGGCCGCTTTGAAATGGGTATTGTAGCCCCGGAGCTGAATGAGCACTTCCTCTCCGGTTTTTGCTTCTTTCGGACTCAGATCGCTTAGCCCCGGACCGACCGGAACCGCCAGCCCGGCAAGGATGGAATAAAGCACCAGCAAGGCACCGAGCACCTTCCACCAACGCTTATACATTTGCTTGATCATTAGCCCCCGTTAATCGCGCCAAATATAAGGAAATAAAAGCAAGGAAATGCCGACAATCACGAGCTCCAGTAAAAATAAAAGTGCGAAATTCTGCAGGATGACGCTGCCCTCCATCGGTACCAGTCCGGCCCTCGAAACCGTGAGTAAAATGACCAGCATAGGGATAAAAAGCGGGAAGCTTAAAATGGCCATCAGTGCGGCACTGTTCTCGGCCCTCGAAGCCATGGCGGCCAGCATGGTGAAAAGGGTGGCAAAACCGGATGCCCCCAGAAAAAGAGCTGCAAAATAACGCAGGGGATAAAGCACGGGAAATCCCAAAACGAGGGAATAGACCCCCAGGGCTATACCTGCAATGAGCAACATCAAAAAGAGGTTGTAGATGATCTTCGACAGGATCACCGCCTGCGGCCGGGCCACATGGTAGTAATAGAGATGCCGGGCAGACGACTCGCCAAGGAAGCTTTTGGCCACGGCATTGATGGATGAAAAAAGGAGGATGAGCCATAGCAGGGCATTCCAGGTGACAAAGTCCACTTTCTCAAAGCTCAGATAGACCAGTACCACCATCAGTACCACATAGAGCAGGAGGCCGTTGAGCGCATGGCGCTTGCGCCATTCCAGCTTCAAATCTTTCCACAACAGGGTTTTCAGCTCTTTGAGCATTCTATGCTACATTATTTTTCAAAGGTAGTGCATAAGCGCAAAAAGTCTCTTTTATATTGTACCGAAAGCTTTCTTCCCTTGGCGTGGCGTTTTCTTTGTTATTGGCCATCTTTGTATGAGCTAAAATCAAATCCAATGAATCCGGATATCCTTGAAAACAAGAAGAAAAAAGCAGCCGCCTTTGACCCCAACGGCCATGCCCTCGACAACGGACAGCTCTTCGGCCTTCCTTTCACCTTTGAAGAATCAGCGGTGGCCATCCTGCCCGTTCCCTGGGAAGTGACCGTTTCCTATCATCACGGCACTTCGCTCGGTCCGGAGGCGGTCTTGCGGGCATCCGCACAGGTGGACCTCTATGACCCCGACCTGCCCGATGCCTGGAAATACGGAATCTACATGCTTGACATATCAAAAGAATGGCTCAACAGAAACAAGCAGCTGAGGCCGCGGGCCCTCGAAATTCAAAGACTGCGCGAGAAGGGCGAGATCAGTAGTGTGCAGATAAAAAACTCGCTTTCCTCCATCAATCAGATATGCCGCGAACTCGAAGATTGGGTCTATACCCAGACGGAAAGGCTGGTCCATCACGGCAAACTGGTGGGGATATTGGGTGGCGAACACAGTGTCTCGCTCGGATTTATGAAGGTGCTGGCCCACAAATACGAAAACTTCGGCATCCTGCAGATGGATGCCCATGCCGACCTGCGGAAGGCCTACGAAGGGTTTGAGCACAGCCATGCTTCGGTCATGTACAATGCACTGGCCATTGAGCAGGTCAGCAAAATCGTGCAGGTGGGCATTCGCGACTACTGCCAGGAGGAGGCTGACCGCACGGCCCGAAGCCGCGGGCGCATTGTCCCTTTCAGCAATCAGGCCATTCGCCATCGGCTCTACCGGGGCGAAAGCTGGGCCGCCATCTGCGATGAAATCATTGAGGCCCTCCCCCAAAATATCTACATCAGTTTTGATATTGACGGCCTCGACCCCAAGCTCTGCCCCAATACCGGAACGCCCGTCCCCGGAGGATTCGAACTGCAGGAAACTTTTTTCCTCCTCCGCAGGCTGGTCGAGTCAGGGCGCAAAATCATCGCTTTCGACCTCGTGGAAGTGGCCCCCGGTGAAGATGACTGGGACGGCAATGTAGGAGCCCGTGTGCTTTTCAAGCTTTCCAATTTCCTTCTGCAATCCCAAGCCGGGCAGGCCGCTGCCTATCTGGTATGAAGATTAATCCCTTCCGCCCGTTAACTGTCCAAAATGCAATTGTTTTCATATAAATCCGGAAGCTATGCACTTCATTTTCAAAAAAACCGCAGTTCTTTTTTTCTGGCATTTTTGGCGGCCCCGCTCTTCTCACAAGTTCTGATATATACGGACAGCACGGCTGCCGCCCGGCCCCTGCCTCCGCATTGGCGGGGCCACAATCACTCGGCCAACAGCCTGAGAAGCTGGTATGACAATCCGGACTATGAACGGGAATATGCCAAACTGCATGCCGGCATCGAAAGGTGGCCCGGAGGCAACAGCGGCAACAGCTATCGCTGGCAGACGGAACTAAAGTTTCCAAACCGTTTCAACCTGAAGAATGCGGCCGCCTACATGGACCGCTTTGGCGCAGAACTTCAAATGGTGGTCAATTTCGGAAACGGCAGCCCTGCCGAAACCGCTCATCTGCTGAGAGTCTGCAACAGCCCCCTGCCCCGCTACCGCCAGCTACGCGACAGCCTTCTCGATCATCCCGAAGCGCTGAATATAAAAATATGGGAAATCGGCAATGAATCTACGGATGCCTGGACCTTTGCCTGGTCGTGGCTCGGCTATCAGGAGCAAATTCATTTCCGAAGCGGACAGCCATCCATAAAATTTTCAGAGAAAACAGCAGACAGCATGTACTATTATGGCGGAGAATTTTATCGCCAGGGCTGGGTAGAAATCATTGGCGGCCTCGACCTGCGAACAGCCATTCTGGGCGACATGCACTTTTATCAGAATGCAATGGCTGCCGATACCGTCAAGGTGGAATTTCCGGCCCTGGATACCAGCGATGCCTCTGCCATGCGCATCTACCGCACATCCGGCTTTGACCCTGCATGGGTGAGCACGCTCAGCAATCCGGGGCCGCTCTACGACAGCATCGCCCGGCCGCACAACCTTCTTTCATCCCGGGAATATGACTATCACACGGACAAAGTCTTCCTCCATCCGGCAGGCGGGATAAAAAGCAACGACCTGATCCTCATAGAATATCTCAGCACCGGGCATTCGGGGGCTTTCGAATTTCGCGACAGCATCAAAGCCAACGACCCCGCTTCGCTGGTGGGCTACACGGTAAAAATCACACCGGAGCTGGAAAGCATTCAGGGTTTTGTTGACGATTTCCGGCAGAGTCCGCCCGATTTTATGATCAAACACCCCTACGCTACAGGCATTACCAAGCCCTTGCTTGACAGCTCCTATTTTTCGGAAACGGCATACATCGCGCAATTTAAAGCCGGTCAGTTGATTGCCTTCCGGCAGGAATGGAATCAGCGCAAAAACGACTGGAACCTTGCCCGGGCACCCCGGGCTGGGCATTACGGAGTGGAACATCGGCCTCTGTGATGATTGTCCGGAGAACCACCCCTTTGACGGAATCGCATCGGCCCTTTACGTGGCCGACTACTGGGCGCGTGTGATTGAAAATGCCTTTCAGGACTCTCTTGATTTAACGGTCATCAATCATTTCGGCCTTGTGGCCACCGGAAATAACTTCATCCACCTGCTGCATCCCAATTCCAAACGCTTTTCCGTCAGCCCCGAAGGCAGAGCCGTGCAAATGCTTATGCAGGTAATTGCCGAAGGATATTTCAAACCCCGGATTCTGCAAATGCCCGCAATTACAATAGGATACGGAGGAATCAGCCAAACAATAGATGCACTTTCGGTCTATGCAGGCCTCTCGGCCGATAAGCAACGTGTGCGTCTGCTGATTGTCAACCGCGATGACGAGAATGCCCATCCCCTGGAATGGCCCATTCCCGGCTCATGGGTGAGCGACAGTCTGCTTATCGAAAGCTTTACGGGAACTATGACGGACAGCCATACGAATCACCAGATTCAGCGACAGGCATTCAACGACTCGGTCTTGTCGGTCTCGGTCCCTGCATATTCCCTTCTTCGTCTCGAGCTGAAACTTGCATTTCCGGTGGGTATCAAGAGCAACGAGGCCACCGGGCAGGCGTTGCGTCTATATCCCAACCCGGCCGGAGACGTGCTTTTTCTCGTTTCGAAGCAAGATTTGCAGCAGGTGGAATTATACGATCTCTCGGGCCGTCTGCTGCTTCGCAGAGATGTGGGAGGCAGACGCTTTGAGATGGCGCTGGATGACATTCCGCGGGGCATGTATCTGCTTCGCATAAGCGGTTCCGCAGGCAGGGTCACACGCAGATTGATCCGGCAATAAGCTCAGATCAAGCGGTTTCGTGTGGCAATGCGCAGGGCCTCCACTTTGTTGTGTACCTGCAGTTTTCTGTAGATGTTTTCAATGTGCTTGCGCACCGTACCGCTGCTGATAAAAAGGTTTCCCGCAATCTGTTCGTAGCGGAGGCCCTTGCTCAGGTGATTCAGAATCTCAAGTTCGCGCGGTGTGAGCCCGAAGTCCTCCTGCTCCTCAAAAGATCCGGGTTGTGTTCGAACAAGATTCAGCACTTTGGCGGCAATGCCGGCCGACATGGGGGCACCGCCCTGCATCACCAGCTCAATGGAACGGTGAATCATCTCCGGGCTTTCGTCCTTGAGCAAATAACCGGAAGCACCCGAGAGGATGGCCTTGAATAGGTTCTCATCGTCATCGAAGACCGTACTCATTATCACTTTGATCTGCGGGTAGCGCTCTTTCACTTTCCTTGTCGCCTCAATCCCGTCCATCACCGGCATCTGAATGTCCATCAACACCACGTCCAGATTTTTATGGTGCCGGGCAAAATCCAACAGTTCTTCCCCGTTTTCTGCGATATGAACGACCCGGAAACCGGGTGAGAGCAATATTTTTTTTCGAAGGGCTTCCGCCAATCTGGGAATATCCTCACATATCGCTACGTGTATTTGTGGCATAGAATAATATTTTTACTAAATAACAACCCTTCTCCGCTTATTAAAATACGTATTAGCTCGTAGATTTTGTTACGGGCAGGCGGACTATGATGCGGGTACCCTCTCCGGGCTTGCTTATGATCTCACATTCTCCGTTGACTTCTTCCATGCGCTCCCGCATGTGAGAAAGGCCGTATCCCTTTGTAACGAGCGCAGGGTCAAAGCCGATGCCCTTGTCGGAAATGAGTAGGCAAAGCTGCCCTGATTCGAGGTATATTTCCCATCTTATCCGGTCTCCACCCGCATATTTCAAAGCATTTTGCAGCGCTTCCTGGCTGATACGGTATAGACTGATAACCTGGCCGGGACTGAGCCCGATATCTTCCGGAATCCGGTCCTCAATTTCTATTTCAATGCCTGCCATACTGCTCATCCTGCCGGCAAACTCCCTGACCTTTGCCACCAGTTCGCGCACAGGCATATGGTCGGATTTAAAGGCCCAGATGGTTTCCCGGAGATCGGCCATTGCCTGGCGGGCATAATTGCTCACATCATTCAGCCAATCCTTCTCTCTTTCATCCCGGGTTTCAAAAGCTTTGCTGTCCAGTGCCGAAGTGATGAGCGTCAGCTCCGCCCCGATGTTGTCATGCAGATCGCGTGAGATGCGCAGGCGCTCGTTTTTAATCCGGTTTTGCATTTCCTTTCTTGCCAGTTCCTCCTTCAGAGCCGCTTCTTTTTTCAGAAATTCCTGCTTTTTCCTGTTGTAAATACTGAGGTATATCAAAGTCAGCACCAGGAGGAAGGTTCCGGCAGCAAACATTCCCAACCAGACATTCCGTTGCTTCACGTCCAGTTCCTGCTCTGCAATCCGTTTGTCTTTTTCGGCTGTCTCATATTTCGTCTGCATTTCAAGCAACTGTTCGGAGCGGGCCTTGTTGAATATGCTGTCTTTCAGCACACTGTAGTGTTTGTAATATGCAAAGGCACTGTCGCTCATCCCCTCCGCTGCGTAGAGGTCCGAGAGGGTCAGATATATATGCTTTGTCAGGTCTCTGAATTGAATTGAGCGGCTGATGTCCAAAGCCGTATCAAGATAGGCCCGGGCTTCTTCAAACTGCCCGTCCCCGGCTGCCACTTCTCCGATATTGGTGTAAGCAATGGCCAGTCCGTGCGGGTCTTTGTGCTTTTTCCTGATGGCAAGGGATTTCTTCAGATAGTAAAGCGAGCTGTCGATCTTTCCCAGTTCGGCAAAATTGATGCCCAGGTTGACAAAGTCATAGCTGAGCCCCGCTTCATCCTGCTGCTTTTTCTTAATCCGGGACGAATGATGAACAAAGCGGATGGCCTTTTCGAATTCGCCTTTCATCGTGTAGATGACGCTCATATTGTTGAAGGCATTGGCCATCTGCACCTCATCTTTGGCCTCCCGGGAAAGATCGAGGGCTTTTTGCAGTGCTTTCAGCCCGCTTTCCAGGTCTCCCTGTTTACGGTAGAGCACTCCGATTTCATTCCATGCAGCAGCTTCCATGCCCGGATTGCCGGCCTTTTTTGCGATATCCGCTGCTTTCAGGTAAAGCGCCAGGGAAGAGTCGTGGACTCCTTTGAAGTACCAGGCATTTCCTTCCAGGATCAGGGCCCTGCTCAGCACAGCGGACGCTCCAATGCTTTTTGCAAAATTCTGTGCTTCAACGGCCACAATGATAGCCGAGTCGTAGTCCCTTTTCAGATACATTTTGATCTGTTCCAGGTACTGATCTGCCTGCTGCTTGTCAGAATTCACTTTCGCATACCCGTTTTCTTCCGGGTTTTTGATTCCGGCAAGGGCGCCCGAATGAGCGGAAAAGAAAAAAACACAGGCAAAAAGCCCTGAAAAAAAGTAGGATCGCACAGAGTAAAGATAAAGAAGCCCATCATAAAATAACAGATAGGAGGCATCTGCAGGGCTTGAGCCGGCAGCAGATCCACATTATAAGTCGGCACTCAGACCGAGGCGCAGAATTCGCGGAGCACCGGGACGGACACCGGCCGGCCTGCGGGCGGCAATATATACCGAATTTGTAATGTTGTTGCCCGACAGATAAAGTGTGAAGTGCTTGTTGAGTTGTTGATGAACCGAGGCATCGAGTGTAAAATGGGCTTCGGTGGCATAGGCCGGCTGAAGCGCCCCGGAACCGGCCCTGCTTCGCATGGCACTCTGATAGTTGTAACGAAGTTCCACCCGGGTGCCGGCATTTTGCCAGGCACTTTGCAGGGTAAGGGTGTGCCGGGGTATGTATGGCAATTCATCTCCTGCCTGAACTGCGCCCCAGGGTTCGTAGTCACTCTCAAAACTGTTGAGAAAATGAGCTTTTGTGAAGGCATAGATAAGGGACACAGGAAGAGAAGCCCCGTGTTTGGAGCGGCCGCGGAGGTCGTAGCTGATGTTGAATTCCACTCCCCGCGCCAGCACGGCTCCCCCGTTGTATAGGAGGCCGCTGCCGCTGCCGCCCGAAGCGGCCAGGTCGGAACCCAGCAGGTTGCTGAAGTCGTGCAGCCAGAGGGTCATCTGTGAGCGGACAAGGCCTTCGGATTTGCGAAATCCCAGTTCATAATTGACACTGGATTCGGGGCGGGCACCCGCCTGTGTCCCCGGGGGCGAATAGCCCCTGTGCACCCCTCCGAAGAGGGAATAACCCCGCTTCATCCTGTAGTCCAGACCGATGCCCGGAATCAGCGCCAGAGCATGGTTGTGGCTGATTACAAGGTCTTCCCCGCTGCGATCGGGGTCGGAGCGGCCGTAGTCCATCTTTTGGTTTCTTGACGATTCCAGCCGCAATCCCGGCATGAGGGTCAGGCCTTTGACCTTCAGCGTGTATTGCAAAAAACCCGACCAAGCCAGGGCCGAAGCTATGCGGTTGCTCTCCGATCCGGGGGCCCCTTTTTCGCGGAGAAAAAGTACGTAGTCTTCCATGAAATAGCGGTCGCGCTGCTGAAAACGATCCATGCGATCGTAATGAAGACGCGTACCGATCAGCCATTTATGACGAAATATTCCGCTGCGCAAGGAAAATGCTGCATTGGCCTGCACGCCTTGGCTCACATAGCTTCTGTTGTTGGCCTTCAGCAGGAGCTCCCCGCTGCTGTCGCCCCGGGCAATCGCAAGGGCCTGCCGGCTCTGCCCGCTTCCGTCAAAAATGTCGGAAATCGACAGGGCCTCCCCGTCTGCGATGATTTTGTCCAGTTTGTACCAGTTTCTTGAGAAGTCGTTTCGATATACGGTGGCTGCAATTTCCGTGTTTTTCGAAAGAATCAGTTTGTAGAGTGCCGACAACTGCCGCTGCTCTGCCTGCATAAGGTCACGCGCTCCGGCCGCATAGCGCTGAAAGGGGTCGCGCTCAAAATCCGCCTCGCTCAGTCCGAGATAGCTTTCGTTTGAGTTTTCCCGCATCCAGGCAGCTTTCAGGGTGATGGATTGATAGACTTTGCGGCCGGGGGCCGTGTTGAATCGCACTTTGGTAAGGAAATCCGACTTTTCGAAGCCGCTGGAGCCCTCAGCGGGAAGGCGCTTAAAACCGTTGCTTCCCATAAAATGGCCTTCCACGAGATAGGCTACGTTTTTGTGGCTGTTGCCGGCAAAGGAGTGCAGGCGGTGAAAGCCGTAGCTCCCCCCTTCCATGCTCAGCCCGGCTTTCATCACGGCCGGGATGGGCGTGGATATCAAATTGACGGCTCCCCCCGTGGTATACGGACCGAAGCGGATCTGACTGCTGCCCCGGAGCAGTTCCATGGAATACATGCGGCCGAAAGTCGGGAAGTAGTATGCTGCAGGTGCACTGTAAGGAGCCGGGGCAGCCAATACACCGTCTTCCATGATGGTGATTTTCTGGCTGCGCTCGCTGCCCGTTCCCCGCAGGCCGATGTTGGGGCGCAATCCGAATCCGTCTTCTTCCTGGAAATAAACCCCCGGAATCTCCTTAAGCTGATTGTTGATATTGAAATCACGAAAGGCCTTCAATCGCCTGGGCGAAAGGTAAAAGCCGTTGCCGGGCAGGGCAAAGCTTCCGGTCATGCCATTGGTCAGGGAAATGCCGCTGACCTCGAGTCCCGGCAATTTGTAGATGTCCTCATTCAAACGCAAAAGAAGGCGTTGCTCCTCTCCTGCTTTCAGTGTCAGCTCCGCACGGTGGCTCTCAAAACCCAGTGCCGTAACGTTTAGATGGTATTTGCCCGGCTTCAGGTGGCGAAACTCAAAGCTTCCATCGGCTGCCGTGACTGCCCAGTAGTCACCGGGACTGAGCAATAGGGTGACGCCCGGAATGCCTTCCCCGCTGGCTTCATTCTGTACACTGCCGGCAATCGAAGACTCCTGCGCCCGGACGGCCATTTGCAGGGTCAGTAAAAGAACCAGGAATAAATGCTTCATTTTGGGTATATGCTTATTTAGAACCATTCTAAATTGCAAAACTATAAAAAGCTTTTAGAAAGCAGAGGGTTAATTTGAAAGAAAAAATCAGCAGGGAAATAAAACGTGTATACTTCAGAGAACCCAGGCGAAATTAATCAAGACAAAGCACTTGCCATGGCAGCGCCTTGAGCGGCATAACAATAGTGAAACGAATTTGCCTCCTTCGGCAAATGAGAATTTTCTATCTTTGCCCTTAAATGAAAATCATTTTTGCCATAGCTGCTTCGCTGCTCTTGTATCTCACGGCAATGCCCTGTGATGATTATACGGCATTGAGCGTTTGGCAAGATCATGAGTACAGCAGTCAGGAAGATCATTCCGATCTACCCGTTCCCGATGATTGTTCCCCGTTTTGTATTTGCCAGTGCTGTCATATTCCCATCAACTTTGATCTTCATGTCAGTGCGTTGATGCCCCTTACAAATACAGCAATAAATAAAGAGATGAACGGGGAAGATATCGTCCCCCGGCACATCATCCATTCCATCTGGCATCCGCCCCAATTTATCTAATATTTTTTCCGGATTTCCGCTTCTTTTTCAAGCGTTTTGACGTGCTTGGTCGCTATATCCGAAAGCGGCAAGAGAAGAAATCCGGTCATCTGCTGTTTCCGGTTATTCCTGTGAACATAAAGCGGTCGCACACCGGAATCTCCCTTTAAGGATAAGTTTTATTTTCTTCTTTCTTCTATTGTAAAATCTTAAATATGATCAATAAAATAATATTGTTCTCTATCCGGAACAAATTGATTGTCGGACTGCTGACACTTGCCATGATCGGGGTCGGTCTATACTCCATGTCAACGATCAATCTGGGATCGGTACCGGACATTACGAATAATCAAATACAGGTAATTACCGTATCACCCAATCTGGCTACCGAAGACATTGAGCAATTCGTCACTTACCCCATTGAGATGTCCATGGGCAACCTGCCCGGGGTGGAGGAGATTCGCTCTATTTCGCGCTTTGGCCTATCGGTGGTGACCATCATTTTTGAGGACCGTATGGGCACCTATTTGCCGCGGCAACTGGTACAGGAAAAGCTGAACGAACTGCAGGAGAGCATTCCTCAAAAATTTGGCAGTCCGGTGATGGGGCCCATTTCCACCGGTTTGGGTCAGATATACGAATACACCATTCAGCCGCAGCCCGGCTACGACAGCCTCTACACGGCCATGGACCTGCGAACCATTCAGGACTGGATCGTGAAGCGGCAGCTGACCCTGCTTGACGGAGTGGTTGAGGTCAATTCATTCGGAGGCTACATCAAGCAATACGAAGTAGCGCTCAACCCCGGGAAACTCAAAGCCATGGGCATCTCCATATCCGAAGTATTTCGAGCCCTTGAGCAAAACAACCTCAACACCGGAGGCGCCTATATTGAACGCAACCACATGGCCACTTTCATCCGGGGCGAAGGACTTGTGCGATCATTAGAAGATATAAAAAAGATAATAATCCGAAATGAGAACGGCATTCCGGTCACCATAGGAGATGTGGCCGAACGCATTCATTACGGGCATGCGGTTCGATACGGGTCATTTTCACGTGACGGAAAGGAAGCTGTCGGAGGCATTATTATGATGCTTAAAGGGTCAAACCCCAACGCAGTAATAAAAAATGTAAAGCAGAGAATTGAGGAAATTCAAAAGTCGCTCCCCGAAGGATTAAAAATTGATGCCTACCTGGATCGCAGCAACCTGATTTCCCGGACGACTTCTACCGTAACTAAGAATTTGATGGAAGGGGCCCTAATTGTCATCTTCATGTTGGTATTGCTTTTAGGAAGCTTGCGCGGTGGCATTATTACGGCAACGGTCATTCCGCTCTCTCTGCTCTTTGCCTTTATTCTGATGAAGTTTACGGGTGTTTGGGCCAATCTGATGAGCCTGGGGGCCATTGATTTCGGAATTATTGTGGATGGTGCCGTGATCATCGTGGAAGGCACGGTGCATGAGATTGAAAAGCAAATCAAAAAAGGCATGAATAAATTCAGCGGCAGTACCATGAATGAGCTGGCATTTAAAGCCGGAAGCACCATGATGAATTCTGCCTTTTTCGGACAGTTGATCATTCTTATTGTTTTCTCGCCCATACTCTTTCTCACCGGTGTGGAAGGGAAGATGTTTCGTCCTATGGCATTTACTTTTGGATTTGCCATTTTGGGTGCTATAATTCTCTCATTAACATATGTGCCGATGATGGCATCGCTGATGCTCAGGCCGATTGCGAACAAGCGCAATTTCATTGCACGATTCGAGAAGGCCGTTGAGCGCTTAAGCGGGAAGATAATCAAAGGCATACATTTCTTATATCATCCTCTTTTGAAAGGGGCTCTGCGTTTTCGTACACCATTAATTATTTTTTCTGTCGTTTTGCTTGCCGGCAGTATTTATACCTTCTCAAGGATGGGGGGCGAATTCATACCTCAGCTGGATGAAGGGGACTTGGCAATGCAGGCATTAATCAGGCCCGGAAGTTCATTAAGTGAAGCCACGGAAGTTTCAATAGAGATTGAAAAGTACCTCCTGGCTCATTTTCCCGAAGTTCTTACGGTTACCTCCCGGGTCGGAGTGGCCGACATCCCGACCGACCCCATGCCCATGGACATAGCCGACATGTATATTATCCTCGAAAAAGACAAGTCAAAATGGGTAAGTGCCGAAAGTAAGGATGAACTCATCGAAAAGATTAGTGAAAGTTTGAACCGGGAATTTACAGGTGTCAATCTTGTTTTTACGCAACCGGTCGAACTACGCTTCAATGAGTTGCTCGAAGGAGTACGTGAAGATATAGCCGTCAAACTTTATGGCGAAGACTTGGGTATACTTGAAGAGAAAAAGAAGGAGATGGAAGCCATTATCCGTACAGTACCTGGGGTAGGCGATGTCAGCTCCGAGCGAACCTCCGGATTGCAGCAAATCACCATCACCTATAATCGCGACAAGGTGGCCCAATACGGGCTAAACATAGAAAAACTCAACGAATATGTAAGTACTGCATTTGCCGGAGGAAAAGCCGGGGTAGCATTTGAAGGTGAAAAACGATTCGACATTGTTGTTCGTTTTGACAAGGCATATCACGAAAGCATTGATGATATCAAATTGCTCTACATTGACCTGCCGGACGGGACTCAGATACCGATCAAGGAAGTGGCCGATATACGTTTCGTTTCGGGGCCCATGCAAATCTCACGAGAGAATACCTTTCGCAGGACCTATGTGGGCATTAATGCACGCGGACGGGATATAGAGTCCATCATTAAAGACATTGAGGCACGACTCAATGCGTCTTTAGAGCTTCCTCCGGGATATTACATTACCTACGGAGGTGCTTTTGAAAACCTGCAAAGAGCCAAAAAGCGACTCGGATTGGTGGTGCCCATCGCGTTGGCCCTCATTTTCATCCTGCTCTATTTTGCCCTGAAATCCTTGAAGCAATCCCTCATGATATACATGGCCATTCCCTTGGCAGCCATCGGTGGCATTTTTTCGCTTTCCGTGCGCGGCATGCCCTTCAGTATTTCGGCCGGTATCGGCTTTGTGGTTCTTTTCGGTGTGGTAGTCCTCAACGGCCTGGTTTTGATCAGCCGCTTTAATGCTCTCAAACAAGACGGAATAACAGATCTGAAAAAAAGAATCTTTTTAGGTACCAAAGAACGGCTGCGCCCCATAATGCTGACGGCAGTAACGGATATCATGGGCTTCATACCCATGGCATTTTCGCATTCGGCCGGTGCCGAGGTGCAACGCCCACTGGCTACGGTAGTGATTGGTGGCCTCATCTCAGCCACCCTTCTCACGCTCATTGTGCTGCCGGTTCTTTATTATTTGGTAGAGAGCCGGAGCGATCATCCAGGCAGAAAACAAGGCCTCAGACAAGGTGCTGCGCTGTTCGTGATACTGATCTCCGGCCTTTTCTTTGCTTCCGACATGCGGGCACAGTCTCCGGCCGAACGTCCGATTACCCTTAAAGAAGCGAGAAAGCGGGTCGTGCAGAATTATCCGTCCATGGAGATGGCCCGCCTCGAAGTGGAGCGGCAAAAAGCGCTGCGCAGAAGTGCCTGGAAGATGGGAAGCACCGGGTTATATACCGGCAAGGAAGAAGCAAGCCAGGGTTCGGCAGCCATCTACAACACCATCGGCATCCAGCAGCAGGGACTGGCTCCCTTTGCCATCGGCCCGGGGCTGAAGCTGAGGGATGCACAGACGGCTCTGGCAGGCGAATCATTGGGCCTGCAAAGCCTTTCACTGTCACTCAGAGTGAGCAATGCGTGGTGCGATGTATACACCAGCCGCGAGATATACCGGGTCTACACGGCCCTCGACTCCCTCTTCTCGGGAATCCGTGAAGCCGCTGAGCTTCGTTTTCAGACAGAGGCCATCTCCAGGCTTGAATACCTGGCCACTGTAAACGAAGCCAATGAAGTGAAAAACCGAAGGGAGCAGGCATATCGTGACTATCGCAGTGCTCTTCAGCGATTCAACCGATGGTTTGACAGCGACACCCTCTTCACCGTGGCATCCCTCCCCCTCGATGAATTTGCCAGGCCGCTGACCCTGCTACCCGATTCGATCCGGCAACATCCGCTTCTGAGGCGTTCGGAACAGGAAGTAGCTGTGGCACGGGCCCGCCTGCGGGTAAATAAAGCCCAGTACCTGCCACAATTGAGCGGCCAATACAATCGCCAGATTGTAGACGGGCAAGGCGGATTTTACCTTTATCAACTGGGCATCAGCATACCCCTTTTCTACGGGCCGACAGCAGGCCGGGTAAAAGCAGCCGGGGTGAATGTGCAGATCAAAGAAGCGCAGTATCGCCAGACACGCCTCGAGCTTGAGTCCGGGTATTACAGCGTGCGCGAGCAATATCTGAAGTGGCTTGATTCCTGGGCCTATTATCGCGACCATGCCCTGCCACTGGCCAGGGAACAACGCATAGCTGCACTGACGGCTTACGGCAAAGGGCAGATTGATTATACCGGATTTTTGCAGAATGTCCGCTTTGCCATGCGCATGGAATCGGAGGCCTGGATGGTGCTAAACAGCTATCTCAAAAGCCGCTTCCGCCTGGAGTACTTTCTTTCAAATAATTATTAACAGTAAATCATAAAGCATTAAAGAATGAAAAAATTATTGAATTGGACGCTCATACTGATCTTAAGTCTTTTTCTCGCAGCCTGCGGGCAAAGCCAACAAACGGAAGGCAGAGAAAAGGGAAGCAGCGAGGAAGCCGGCAGTCAGGCCGCACACGAAGCGCATGAAGCGCATGAAGAAGAAGGCCCGGGTGCCGTGCACCTGCCTGCCTACAAGGTCGAAAAGATGAATATCGAAGTGGATACACTTCCTTTGCGCAATCTCCACAGCTATGTGGTCTCCAACGGCACCCTCGAGGTGCCGCCACAACACGAGGCCACCGTCACAGCTATCCTCGGAGCCAATATAATCGAGATACTTGTAATGGAAGGTGATAAAGTAAACAAAGGGGATGTGCTGGCTTATGTGCAGCATCCCGACCTCAGTGATTTGCAAACCCGCTATCTGCAAAGCTATCATCGCCTGCAGTTTCTCGAAAAGGAGTATGAACGGCAGGAAGCCCTCTACAGCGCCCGGGTGGGCTCGGGGAAAGATTTCCAAAGAACACGCTCGGAATACGAATCTCTGAAAGCAGGGCTGGCCGGCCTCGAATCGCAGCTCCGACAGCTCAAGCTCGACCCGGAAAGGATCAAGTCGGAAGGTATCTACGAAAAAATTCCGGTCGTCAGCCCTATCAACGGATATATCGAGAAGGTCTTCGTACAGCTGGGGCAGTATGTCAATCCGCAGGATCGCCTCTTTATGGTCGTCAATACCGAATATATCCATGCCGACCTGATGGTCTTCGAAAAAGACGTCCACCTGGTACGTGCCGGACAGGAGCTCCACTTTAGCGTTCAGTCGCTGCCCGGTGAGCTTATTACCGCCCATATCTATGCCGTAGGGCGCACTTTTGAGCAGAATCCCAAGGCCGTACACATTCACGCACGCATCGACCGGAAAAACGAATTCCTCATCCCGGGCATGTACATCAGTGCCCGCATCAATACGGGCGAGCGCAAGGTCCATGCCCTGCCCGCGAGTGCCGTTGTAGCCGAAGCAGAAAAGAAATTTATTTTTGCCGCCAGCGAGCATATCGAAGACGGGGAAAAGGAATGGGAATTCCAAATGATAGAAGTTCGCACGGGCATTCAGGATGACGATTGGGTGGAAATTCGCCTACTCGAAAAGCTGCCTGAAGGAACGAAAGTGGTATGGAACAATGCTTATTATCTCATATCGGAGATGAAAAAAGGACAGACCAGTCATTCTCACTAGCCCCCTTTACATCCTGCTAAAAAAAAGGCCTCCCGATCGGAGGTCTTTTTTTATATATGTTTCCGGGCAGAAAAACCTTTTAAAATACATGTATCATTCTATGTCCTTCCGCAATAAAGCAGAATCACCTCACCCAAAGGCAGGTCTGGCAGGTTCAGGCAATCAACTTGCTGACGGGCATCAGAGGCTCTATCTTTCTTCCGCTTCAATCCTGAGGACGAAAGAGCAATCACCCTTCTTAGGTTTTTTCCTTCAGGAGACAGGTAATATCCAGCGCAAGTTCCTGAACTTCCACAGAATTTGTTCCATCATAGAATCCTCTGATATGACCGTTGGCATCAACTAAAACAAATTTCTCGGAGTGAATAAATCCGCCCGGTGAACTTTTATTAATGGCCATTGAAAGTTTAAAGCCATACCAACCCAAAGGATAAATTTCCTTTGTTTTACCGGTTAAAAAGTACCAATTAACAGCATTGAGTGAGTTTTGAGCAATATAGTCCCTGAGAGCTTCGGGAGTATCTCTTTTTGGATCAACCGTAATGGATAGCAAAAAAACATTGGATGTATCCGTCATACTTCTGAGGCGATTCATTTGCCGAGTCATTAAAGGACAAATAGACGGACAGGATGTGAATATAAAATCAACCACATATACTTTCCCATCCAGTTGACCGGAAGCAAAATCATTGCCATATTGATCCGTCAGAACAAACTCGGGTACCGTATGTAGGACGGAGTCAATATGGACACTATCTTTGGTAAAAACAGGGCCCCGGGCACCGTAATAAGGCAAGGGTGTGTCACAGGACTTTTTTCGGCAGGCAAGAGATGTGACGGCAATCAGCGGAAAAATAAAAAGAAGAAATACAAAAGCATTATGAGGGATACGCGCGAACCGTGAATAAGGAAAGACCCGTTTAATTGTTTTTAACATAAATTTTGTATATCCAGTAGAAGAAAGCACCCATAAGTGAAATCACGAAGAGAAGAAGCATCAATGTAGCAGATTTATAGGCGAGTATCTCGGCATCCGAATAACTCCCTCCGCAAACACTACAAGCATAAACGCGTGGGGAAGAAAGGGTAAATAGCAGAATAGCACTAATCAGTCGCATATCGAAGTATCAATCAGGAAAGATAAACTAAAATATAAAGAACAGGCCAGATACCTACGACAAAAAACCAATATAAGGCACCTGCCGTAAGTTCAGCGGATAAATTCTTTTTCTTATTTCTCCGGATACGGAGTTGAATATAAATAAGTGCGGCAACCCCGAAAAGAGCATGAAAAGCATGGGCACCAACGATAGTGTAGAAAAAAGCTGCGTACAGGCCCGAAGAACTTGTCATCCCGAAGTTGATAAGTCGAACCCATTCGGCTCCCTGCAAAAGAATGAAAAGCGAAGCGAGCAGAATCGTAAGAATCAGCCAGAAAGCTATTTTTTTATCCTTCTTATATTTCCTTACGGCCAGTGCAAGTGTAAAAGCACTTACAAGAAGGAAAAGAGAGTTGAACAAAGTAGACAATACAGGCAAACGAGGCTGTCCGGGGGGAGGCCACTCTGAAGCCGGAACATCAGCTCTGTTGACAATAAAAGCACTGATCAAGGCGGCAAAAAACATCAACTCGGTAAATAGCAGGGTGATCACACCTAAGACAGCCGATGGGATTCCCTTTTGTATGTAGGGAGTGTCGGGATTAAATACTGAGTCTTCAGAAATCATTCCTGTCGCGGTTTTCATGATGCTTCTTCAATTTATCGGCTCAAAAAAGGAAATTATTTTGGAGCCAGCTCCAATTTGACCAATGGAAAGTCGGGATACATTCCCCAAAAAAAGGCAAGCAGAATAAAAAGAACCGCCCCAATGCTTATAATCCAGAGAAATAAGTTTTCATACTTAAGATGCATAAAGTTGCGGATAACCAGGGCTGCTTTAATAATTGCCGTACCAAATACCAGTGCTATAAGCAAGGACTTTGCAGGCATCAGGTCCCCAAGCAGGCTGATACCCAGAAGGACAATAAGAGTAAGATAAATCATATTGTAGTTGGGATGCCCGTGATAGTCCATTTCTTTCGGGACGGGCACCTCATGGCCCAATCCGTTTTCATCTGTATTCTTCTTGTACATAAGGCTTAATTTAATCTTTTAAATTTGTTTTTGGTTTTTCATTAATACACGATCGCTTAAGTATCTATTTCAGAATATAAAGCAAGGGGAAGAGGAATATCCAGATCAGGTCCACCATATGCCAGTACATTCCGGCAAGTTCCACACGATGAAAGTACTTACCCTTTCTTACCTGCAACATGACAACAAATATAGCAATCATACCGGCAAGAACATGCAATCCATGCAAACCGGTCATCAAGTAATAGTACATCCAAAAAAGAGAAGCCACCCCCTGCCCCGAGTCTACCAGGCCCGGACTTCTAAGGGTAAAGCCGTGTGATATCTCGGTACTGTATTCAATTCCCTTAACAATAAGGAATATGAGGCCGCAAAGCAAAGTCAGGGAGAGAAAACGCACAACATTTTTGCTATCCTTTGCCAGGGAAGCCTTATGTGCTTTTACTACAAAAAAACTACTTGTAAGCAGCACAAAAGTATTCAGGGCACCAAGAGCTGTGGAAGTATATTGAGCCTGCTCCCCCCATTCGGGATAGCGAATTCGCATTAGTAGATAACTGACAACGGCAGCACCGAAAATAACCAACTCTCCGGCAATAAGAAGCCACATTCCCAAGCGACCCTGGGGGATATCCCGAAGTCCGGGCCTGACGGTAATCGTACGATTCATTTTTCTATTATTTTTATTACAAACTAAATCACTTTATTCTGAGGAAGGTAATCTTCTTTCATATCAGGATTGCCATAGTCATACGGGTCACGGTACACTTGAGGATACTTAACAAAATTACCATGAGGTGGTGGCGAGGTGGTCTGCCATTCCAGAGTATTGGCCTTCCACGGATTTTCTTCCGATTTTTTGCCTGAGCGCAAACTCTTCAGCAGATTAAATAGAAAGATAAATTGGGAAAGAATGAGAATAATGGCGGATATTGTAGCAAATTGCCTGAAAGATATGTGCCAACTGCTCATTAAGGAGTCAAAAGCTGAATAGTCATTAATTCTCCGGTGTTGGCCGTCAAGCCCAAGGAAGAAAATGGGGAAGGCAAATCCCTGAAAAAATATAAACGTAAACCAGAAATGAATTTTTGCAAGCACCGTATTGTACATTCGACCCGTAAATTTGGGGAACCAATAATAAAAAGCTGCAAAGAACCCGAAAAAAGTAATTGGAAAGAGAGTATAGTGAAAATGAGCAACAACAAACGAGGTGTCGTGTACATATATATCAAAAGTATCGGAGCCGAGATACAGGCCGGTAAGCCCACCGACAAGAAAGATGGCTATAAATCCGAGAGCCCACATCATCGGCACTTTAAGCTGAATATTTCCTCCCCACAGGGTTGCAATATATGACAACATAATGCCTGCAAACGGAATAGAAATGAGGATGGTGCCAATGCTGAAAAATGTGGCCATGCGCGGATCAATGCCGGCAATAAACTGGTGGTGTGCCCACACGACCACAGAAAGTACAATAGCAATTAAAGAGGCCTTTATAATAAATTTGTATCCAAATAATGCCTTACGGGAGAAAGTGGATATGACCTCGGCAATTACACCTAAAGAGGGAAAAAGAAGAACATATACTTCGGGATGGCCAAAAAACCAGAACATGTGCTGAAAAAGAACAGGGTCGCCCCCTCTGTATGCGTCAAAAAAGCCGGTTCCGGCCACCCGGTCAAGCAACAACATGAAGGCACCGGCAATGATCGGACCCACGGAGAACATAAAGTCAATTACGGCAAAATTAATAAACCACACAACGATTGGCATCTTAAGCAAAGTCATCCCCTTTGCACGCTTATTAATGGTCGTTACCAAAAAGTTAATACCTCCCATCAACATTGAAACAAATTCAAGAGCAAGAGCCAGAATTATCAGGGTACCCCCTGTCATAAAGGATTTCCATATGTCAGGCTCTGTATTTATATACGCATCAGCCGAGAGGGGTGGATACAAAGTCCAACCGCCATCAAACGGACCGCTGGGAACAAAGAAAGACAAGAGCAGCACAATGGCACTAAGAAAGAAAAACCAATAAGAAAGCATATTCAAAGTAGGAAAGGCCATATCATCGGTCCCAATCATTGTAGGGATAAGCAGGTTACCCAAAGCCGCAAGCAAAAGTGGCATGGCAACCCAAAAGATCATTATGGCTCCGTGGCTGGTAATAAATGCATTGTACTCTTTTGGCCCCAATGAGCCGAAAAGAGGAATAGACTCGGCAGGAAAGGCAAGGTTGTATCGAAAGACATAGGCCAGGTAGCCCCCAATGGCAGCCATTATAAGGCCCGTAATCAAATATTGAAAACCAATAACCTTGTGATCCGTGGAAAAGATATACCTTCTCCAAAAACTCATTTCATGGTGTGCTATATTCATCGGTAATTTCTTTTTTACTACTTTTTATTTTTGTTTCTCTGCATACAATTCACTAAGAAACCGATTAAACTCATCCTCTTCCTGCACAACAAGATAGCTTCGCATTTTTGAGTGTAAAACACCACATATCTCGGCACAGGCAATTTCGTATTTCCCCGGCTTAGTAACATTAAACCAACGCGTGATCGTTCTTCCCGGAATTGCATCCTGCTTTAATCGAATATTTTTGAAGAATACGCTGTGAATCACGTCTATAGCTTTAATATCTATTATGATATTCTTGCCTGCCGGAACATGAAGGGAACTGTTCATGCGATTTACAATTACATCATCGGCTGTATAAAGCTTATTATCCGGGCCGGGATAGGTAAATATCCAATTCCACTGGCGGCCCGTGATCACGACATGAAAATCCTCTTGCTCCGGCAGTGTCTCTTCCATCTTTACCCATGTAGAGTGCTCGGCATACAGCATATAAAAATCACAAAGTGCCATCACCAGCATTCCCGCAAAAACCCAACGCATCTGCTTCATACCGATGCCCCGGACACGGGAAGACTTTCGTCCCTCTTTATACCTGTATCTAAAAAGCGGAATTATCAAAGCTGCAATGCTGATTGCAAAGGCAAGCACCACAAAAAGCGTGATGGTGAAAAATAAGGAATCCACTTCCCCTCCGTACGTACTGATATTTTCCGGTAAAATCTGCTTCATACAATTCGGATTTATCTTCGTTTTTAATTTATCTTTTTCAATTTGCTTAAGCCGTTTTTCAAGCTTCTTCCTTTCTCCGTCTTACCTTTGTCTCCCGCCATTCCTGTCAGTGCATTTCTACAGCCACCTTTTTCATTTCAGGCCTGACACACAGTGTTGGCTTACCACCGAAAAAAACCGGTATTTGTCAATAAAACACCAATATTCTTTCTCCGACATTTTCAGAATACCGGAGCGGGATTTTTATTAGCCTGTAAAGGTATAATCGGGGCAAACCGCTTTCGATGCTTCGAAGCAGCAACTCTTATGCTATTTAGCACACTTCCCGAGACATGCAGACAATAAGACTTCTCGCTGACTATTTTGCCCTTAACGCTTTCAGCTTTCCGATGTTCAGAATTTCAATCATTTTTCCGTCCGTTGAAATAATCCCGCTTTTCTTGAAGTCTGATAACTGGCGAATAGTGTTGGAGACGCTCATATTGCAGAGCAATGCAAGATCCGACCTGCGCATGCTGATGTCAATACGACCTTTGTCATCCGTACCGAAAACCCGCAACATCTCCATTAGCGCATCTGCTAATCGGGCGCTCATATGCTTGGTGGTGAGTGAGAGCAATTTATTATTAATCCGGTGCTGTTCTTCTGTTAAGGAAGATATTATTCTACGGGAAAAATTCCGGTTTTCATTCAGAAACCTGTTAACACCTTCACTACTTATTATGCAGAGTTCGGATTTCTCAAGCGCGATACACCGGCTTTGATATGCCTTATTCGAAAAATAGTCGGCAACGCCAAGAAATGTAACTTCACGGTGAAGGCTTAGTACAATACGGTTTCCTTCCTTGTCGGTCTTCAAAACCATTGCTTTTCCTTTTCGAAGACAAAAAAGGCCGGAGGGGAAAAGTCCTTCCCGAAAAATCAATTCACCGCAATCCACTTGTATGGTGTTTCTGTGCTGATCCAGCGTCTCTCTTTCCTGCTTTATCAGACCCTTCAAAACCGGATTGAAGTTGGCCGTACATGAATTACATTCCAGATTACACTTTGTCAGCATATGCCCATTTCATTTTCAATGTCCTGCACAAATAATCCTTTCAGATTTCAGTTTTTATTTTAAAGACATCTTCTTCCTCATCCGGGAATTTTCCCGAAAAATAGGAAAATAATATTTGCTTATCATAGTCATTGGCATCTCTTGTTCTCCTGAGCAAGAAGCGCAGTGCACCCTAAGCTGCCCGGCAATATCCGGGATTTAAGCTTACTTTTAATTGTATGATGACAATTGCCTGAATCAAGCTTTCCTTTTTTCTTGAATATTCCGGCCTAACTCTTTATGTTTATTCACATATGACTCCCGAAAGAGCCGCCAAGATAGAACGAATGAAACGCCTGCGCCAGCCCGGGCTGGGGCTGGTACTCGAAAACGTAAACGATCCGCACAACATCTATGCCTGCCTGCGCTCGGCCGATGCAGCCGGAGTGGGACACGTCTATATCATCCACGATTCTTTTTCCCTACATTGGCACGAAAGCAAGCGCATGAGTGCCAGTGCCGTCAAATGGCTGGAGCTGCATGTCTTCAGCGATACAGCATCGTGCATGGAAGCGGTCACGAAGCGCTATCAGCGGATATTGGGCACTTATCTGGGAGAGGGTGCGCCTTCCCTCTATGAGCTCGACCTTACGGAAAGTACGGCCCTCGTATTCGGCAATGAGTCGAACGGAATCAGCGAAACAATGAGAAAATATGTAGATAAAAATTTCCGCATCCCGATGATGGGCATGGTGCAGAGCCTCAACATCAGCGTGGCGTGTGCCGTCAGCCTCTACGAAGCGCTGCGGCAGCGTCAGTTGGCGGGCATGTATGGAGAGGAAGGGCTGCCGGCAGAAAAGTCTCAGAGATAACCCATCTCCTT
>JALSIH010000053.1 GCA_026981615.1 Chitinophagales bacterium | reverse complement strand
GGGTCTTTGAAACCTATGTGCCGCAGGAAGTGACGGGCCGATTTGGCATTCTCGACTATGTATATATCCAGTCGCTGCACCAGCGATTTTACGGCATCGGGGATGATGCTGCTGTCTTGTCCGCCCATGAGCGAGGGAATGAGATAAAGACTTCCTTTTGACATAAGGCAATAGTAGTGTTTTTATCCATTTTTGATGATTAATTTGCGAATAAATTGATAGGGAATGGATGCTGAAATATCAAAAACGGAGCAGGGGCTGCGACTGGGGGAAGCATATTTTCTTACGGAGGATGTGCCTCGTTTGGCGCGGGAGCTGCTGGGGAAAGTGCTGGTGACATTTCTGGGCGGGGAGCGGACGGCAGTCATGATCACCGAAACGGAGGCTTACGAGGGCCCTGTGGACCGGGCATCGCATGCCTACGGGCACCGGAGGACACGAAGAACCGGGACGATGTATCTGCCCGGTGGCTGCGCCTATGTCTATCTCTGCTACGGCATGCATCATCTCTTTAACGTGGTGAGTGCTCCGGCCGGAGTGCCGCATGCCGTTTTGATCCGGGCGGGCGAGCCCCTTGAGGGACTGTCGCTCATGTTGAAACGCAGAAAAATGGATAAAATCGAAAAGCGCCTGACAGCCGGGCCGGGCTCACTGAGTCGGGCACTCGGCATCACTACCGCCCTTGATGCTGAGAAGCTGGGCGGCCCGAAAATTTGGATTGAAGACCGGGGAATCCGGTTTCCGGACAAAGAAATAGCGGCCGGCCCCCGCATCGGGGTCGACTATGCCGGTGAGCATGCCCTGTGGCCCTATCGCTTTTACCTGAAAAAAAGCAAATGGGTGAGCAAACGATAAAGCGTCAGCGGCCTTTAAATTCGGGCTTTCTCTTTTCGTTAAACGCCTGAACGCCTTCTTTGTAATCTTCGCTGTTGCCGGCTATCTCCTGGCAGTAGGCCTCGTATTCAAGCATGGCATCCAGTCCGTGGCTTGCGGCTTTGTCAAGCATCGATTTTATCAGCCCGATGGATTTGGTGGGGGCTCCCGCAAAGTAGCGGGCATACTCCGTTACGGCATCATCAAGGGCCTCGTGTGCCACCACCTTGTTGACCAGCCCGAGGTCGAGGGCTTCGGCAGCGCTGAGCTTGCGGCCCGTGGCAGCCAGCTCAAAAGCACGGAGATAGCCCAGATTGCGCATGAGGAAGTAGGAAGAACCGCTGTCGGGGACCAAACCTACTTTTACAAATACTTCGATGAGCGATGATTTTTCGGAAGCGACAATCAGATCGCAGGCGAGGGCAAAAGAGGCACCTGCACCGGCAGCTACTCCGTTGAGCCTGGCAATGATGGGCTTGGGCAGGCTGCGCATGGCCCGGATGATGGGGTTGTAGCGCTTGTGCAATGACTCGGCCAGGTTGCGGTCTTTCGAGTCTTTGATGGCTTTCAGGTCCTGCCCCGAGCAAAATGCCTTGCCCGCACCGGTCAGTATGACCACCCGTATATCATCGTCTTTACGAATTTTTTTCCAGGCATCCTGCAATTCATAGCTGATCTCATCATTGATGGCATTGTAGCTTTCCGGACGGTTGAGTGTCAGGGTGCAAATGTGTTCATTGACTTCAAACAATAGATTTCTATACATACATTCAAGATTTTATACAATCAGAAAGGCGGCCCACATGCTGAAAAGGCCGACCAGGTATCCTGCGGCTACTTCCCTGCGTGTGTGCGCTTTGAGAATGAGGCGGCTGCTGCCCACCAGCCCCGCAGCAAGCAGGGCCGGAATCAGAAAAAAAACAATGTCTTTTTCGCTTTGCGGATACATGCCCGCCAGATACACCAGGAATGACATGGCTCCGGTCACGTGCAGGCTTACTTTCAGGATGAGAATATTGGTAAAGAAGCAAACGGCCAGCCCGATGCTGACGCCCAGCAATAATATCCGCAAACTCTCGGGCATGCCCTTGTCCATAAAAAAAGATACGGTGGTCCATGAATAAAAAAACATGGAAGTGACATAAGGCAGGGTGCGCCCCTGCCGCTCGTACATCGAGAAAGATGAAATGAAGCCCAATGCCCGGAGCATGAGCATGGCCAGGGCCGGCAGAATGAGCGTGTTGACCACGATCCGGATTAAAATAATATCGGGCGGCACATCCAGAAATCGGAAAGTGGACGGATTGGCGTAAATAATGATGGCAGCCGCATAGCTCGTCAGAAAAACCGGATGAAAGAGAAAAGATATCAGGTGGGCAATGAATTTCATTTTATAGTTCTTTTCGTAAACGGGCCACCGGTATATTCAGTTGCTCCCTGTATTTGGCCACGGTTCTCCGGGCAATGTTGTATCCTCTTTTTTTCAGCTCTTCCATCAGTTTCTGGTCGCTCAGCGGCTTGCGCTTGTCTTCTTTCTCTATCAGTTCTTTCAGTATGCTTTTTACCTCCCGTGTCGACACTTCTTCACCTTCTTCGTTGGTCAGCGATTCGGAAAAGAAATATTTCAACGGAAAAGTACCGAATTCCGTCTGCACATATTTGCTGTTGGCCACCCTCGAAACGGTGGAAATATCCATATGGATAATGTCGGCTATGTCTTTCAAAATCATCGGCCTTAGTTTTGCCTCGTCACCGGAGAGGAAAAACTCCCTCTGATAATCCATAATGGCATGCATGGTGTTGAAGAGGGTATGCTGGCGTTGCCGGATGGCATCAATAAACCATTTGGCGGCATCGATTTTCTGTTTGATAAACATCACGGCCTGTTTCTGTTCTTTGCTTTTTTTCCTGCTCTCTTTGTAGCCCCTCAGCATATTCTGGTATTCGCGGCTGATGTGGAGTTCGGGGGCATTGGCATTGTTAAGCTGCAATTCCAGCTCCCCTTCTTTGTTTTTGATGATAAAGTCGGGGATGATGTACTGATTCTGGTTTGACTTGCTGTCGTGGTTGTAGGCGATGCCCGGTTTCGGGTTGAGTTTCAAGATTTCGCCAATGGCACTTTTGAGTTCATCATCTTCAATATCCAGTGCCTTCATCAATTTTTCATAGTGCTTTTTCGAAAAAGCTTCAAAGTGATCGCGAATGATTTTATAGGCCAGCCTGACGGGGGGCGACTGCCGCTTGCGTTCGAGTTGCAGCAGCAGGCATTCCTGCAGATTGCGGGCTCCGATGCCGGCCGGGTCGAAGCGCTGGATGATGCCGAGCAGCGCTTTAACTTCTTCTTCGTTTGTTTCTATGTTTTGGGTGAATGCCAGGTCATCGACAATCGACTGCAGGGCCCGCCTCAGGTATCCGTCTTCATCAATGGAACCCAGAATCTGCTCCGCAATTTTAAACTGCCGCTCGTCCAGGTCCACCAGGCCCAGTTGTTTTTCGAGGTACTCGTGAAAGGTTTCCTTTACCCGTATCGGGATGCTCTTTTCTTCCTCGTCAGGGCTGTATTGATTGCTCTGATATTTATAGTCGGCCACTTCGTCATCACTCAGGTATTCGGTCACATCAATATCATCCTCTTCTCCGGCTTCTTTCACCTCCTCTTCTACGGTATCCACGGTTTCCGCCTTTTCGCTGTTTTCGCTCAGCTCCGTACTGCCGGCCTCCAGAGCGGGATTGGATTCCAGTTCTTCTTTGATGCGCTGCTCCAGATTGGCCGTAGGTACCTGCAGCAGCTTCATCAGCTGGATTTGCTGGGGAGATAATTTTTGTTGCAGTTTTTGTGCGAGTCGCTGATTGAGCATAGGCCTGATTTCTCAGCTCCAAAGTTAAAAATAAAACGCTCTGTCCCGGGGGTGATGGCTTAATTTAAACTCCTTCGGCAATGAAAGCCGTGATTTGGAATTGTACTAATTTTGCAGCTTCCAAATCAAATCTATCAAAAGATGCAGTATATCGAAGAATTAGGGCGATACGAGGGCCGGGAGGTGACGCTCAAAGGTTGGGTGGCCAACAGGCGAAACAGCAAGGGCCTTGTCTTTCTCATTTTGCGCGATGGCAGCGGCTTTTGCCAGTGTGTGATCAGTGCGGAGAAGGTGGAGCCGGCCGCTTTTGAAGAGATTGAAAAAATCCCGCTCGAAAGCGCACTCACTTTGCAGGGCAAGGTGCTGAAAGACGATCGCCAGATAGGCGGCTACGAAGTGCAGGTGAGCCATGTTGAAATCATCAGCGAAGCAGGCGAATATCCCATCAGCAAAAAAGAACACGGAGTTGATTTCCTCATGGACCACCGCCACTTGTGGCTGCGCTCGCGCAGGCAGTGGGCCATTATGCGGGTGCGCAACCGCATCATCTATGCCATTCACAATTTCTTTCAGTCCCGCGGTTTTGTACAGATGGATGCGCCCATTTTTACGGCCAATGCATCGGAAGGAACCAGTACGCTTTTCAAGACGGACTTCTACGGACAGCCGGCCTATCTCTCGCAGTCGGGGCAGCTCTATGGCGAAGCCATGGCCATGGCGCAGGGCCGTATTTATACCTTCGGGCCTACTTTCCGTGCCGAAAAATCAAAAACCCGCAGACATCTCTCCGAATTTTGGATGATCGAGCCCGAGATGGCTTTTTATGACAATGAAAAAAACATGGACCTCATCGAAGATTTTCTTCGTTATCTGATCCGCGACATACTGGACAATGAGCGCGGGCATCTTGAACTGATGGGCCGCGAC
>JALSIH010000052.1 GCA_026981615.1 Chitinophagales bacterium | reverse complement strand
CTGATGGTGCCCGTGTTTTCTCCAGTCCGAAGCTTTGTAATGAATTTCTACATGACCGGCCCAAATCGTTTTTCCGATGCGGATGCGCGCTTCCAGGAAATCGGGTCCGGCATCGGGGTTGTGCCGTCCCGATCTGAGGATATGAATTTTCTCACCCCGGGTGCTGTACAACTTTGTGAAGTCCAGCTTTTTAAATTTCCAGATAAAGTGCAGGAAATCTTCTTTCATTTCCGAAAGTTAGGAAATTAGAATATGAATCGGGGCATAAAAAAAGCCCCTCTGCCTGAGGAGCTTTTTCTGTGCCCGTGAAGGGAGTCGAACCCCCACGACCTTGCGGTCACATGTCCCTGAAACATGCGCGTCTACCAATTCCGCCACACGGGCCCTTGCGGCTGCAAAGATAATGCGATTTCCGATAATAAAACAGAAAAGCGCAAAGAGGAAATTTGAAGCGGCTTAATTTAAAGTGGCGATCTGCTGCAATTCTTCGGAAATAGCCATTTCCAACTTCTTGGCCTTGGGCAGCAGAATCCGGTTTTCGATACGCGCCAGGGCTTTCAGCAGGTGGTTAAAGTTGGTCAGTTCGTTGACGAGAATTTTGAGCTGCACATCCGCCTGCATGGCTTCGTGGGCCCTGCGGGCCGCTTCGAGAAGGTGGAAGAGTTCATCCCGCTCGTCCTGCTCATGCATCTCGGTATATTTTTCCATTGATTCGTTTTCGAGGATCGAGTACACCTCGAACAATCCGTTGCGCTGCATGGCATTGTTCATCAAAAAGACAATGTGCGGCAGCATTTCCCGCTCTTCCTGGGCAATGTGTGCCTCCAGCCCCCTGCGAAAGGCCGGAAACAAGTCCTTTACCTTTTCCAGATGCCGGTTTTTATTCTTCAGCTTTTGTATCAGGGTATCCAGGAAGGGCAGCTTTCGAAATCGAATGACTCCATGCTGGGTTTTCACATAATCGATGACCACCTCAAGCGGGATTTTGTCCAGGTGCAGAATGCGCTTCTTGTGCGAGCGCGTGAGGCTCCTGTAATTTTCAATCAATTTATCCGCTTCCAGCTCTTTTTCCGAACAGATCTCGCAAAATGACTTTTCGAGATGATTGAAAACATTGACTCCCCGGAGGTGAAAGATCAGCGCAAAAACACAGTGCTCCTCCAGAAGCGTTGAAATATCCTTTTGCTTTAAGTGTTCGTACATTGCGCAATAATTAGCACGGGTAAAATTAAAGGAGCACCTAACACCTTCATTTTCAATTTTCCACAGTATGCCTGAGCGTGTAGTTTTTTTATGAATTCGCTGGCTATACGGCTTTTGCTATTTTTGCAAAATCCCGAAAGAAAATCACGATTAAAACAGATAAAAAGATGACGATCAAAAATGCAATCAAATCAGGTAAAAAAGGCTTCTATATCGGCCACAGACTTATTCTTCCGTTTCGCTGTCAGCTCTTGAAAGTCATCTTTGACAATCACATCTATACGCAGCTGGTAAACAACAAGGACATTGTAATAGATCAGGGGCCGAAAAATACCTCGATCTATATACTCGAAGGGGGCAATTTGAGAAACTATATCCATAATTTCGAATACATCAAATTGATTGCCTGCGAAGCAGACGATGACCTGAGCAATCCCGACACGCATCAAAAAATTATTTGCTCGGTGAAAGAGGGTCATCTCGTAGAGATTGAATATCCCGGTGATGACGTACTTTTCATTGAGTAAGAAGCAGCGCCAATTCCTGTAATGACAAAGAGAAAAGACAACGAAAATGCAGTGATTGCCAAAATAGCAGAAGCTGCACGGGAGCTGGGTATGGATGCGTATCTGGTGGGCGGCTACGTTCGCGATATGCTGCTGAAACAGGCCGGAGAAAGCCGGGATACGGAAAAGAAAGACATTGATGTGGTATGTGTGGGCAGCGGCATCAAGCTGGCCGAAGCCGCGGCCCGGAAGTTTAAGCCCGAGCCGAAAGTCAGCGTCTTTAAAAACTTCGGAACGGCCATGTTCCGCGTCAACGGCATTGAGGTCGAATTTGTGGGTGCACGAAAGGAATCGTATCAGCGCGAGAGCCGCAAGCCCATCGTAGAGGACGGCAGTCTGCGCGATGACCAGCTCCGCAGGGATTTTACGATCAATGCCCTGGCCATCAGCCTCAACCCCTCAAACTACGGGGAACTCATAGACCCCTTCAACGGATTGCGCGATCTGAAGGCAAAACGCATCAAAACGCCCCTTGACCCCGACCTTACCTTTTCGGATGATCCCTTGCGCATGATGCGCGCCATCCGCTTTGCCGCTCAACTCCACTTCCACATCGACCCGGTGACGCTTTTGGCCATCGTAAGAAACCGCCACCGGATGGAGATTGTATCGCGCGAGCGAATCAGCGATGAGTTGAACAAAATCATCATGAGCGAAGTACCCTCCGCGGGTTTCAAACTGCTGCTTGAGACAGGCCTTCTCGAACTTATCTTCCCCGAAATGGCCCGCCTCTTCGGGGTGGATATCATCCGGGGAAAAGGGCATAAAGACAACTTCTACCATACCCTGAAGGTGCTGGACAACACAGCCGCCAAAAGCAATCATCTCTGGCTCCGGTGGGCTGCCATCCTTCATGACATTGCCAAGCCGGCCACCAAACGCTTCAACGAAAGAGAAGGCTGGACTTTTCACGGCCACGATGCACTGGGCGCCCAAATGGTTCCGCAGATTTTTCGCAGGCTGAAACTGCCGTTGAACGAAAAAATGAGATTCGTACAGAAAATGGTGTTGCTGCACCTGCGGCCCATCAGCCTGGCCCGCGAGAATGTAACCGACTCGGCCGTTCGCAGGTTGCTCTTCGAAGCCGGTGATGACATTGACGAGCTCATGACACTCTGCGAGGCCGATATCACATCGGCCAACATGGCCCGCGTCAAAAAATATATGAAAAACTTTGAGCTCGTCAGGCAAAAACTCAAAGAGGTGGAAGAAAAGGACCAGCTTCGCAACTGGCAGCCTCCGGTGACGGGCGACATGATCATGAAAACCTTCGGGCTTAAACCCTCGCGAATGGTAGGAGAAATCAAAGAAGAACTCAAAGAAGCCATTCTGGACGGGAAAATTCCCAATGATTTTGAGGAAGCCTATGCCTATTTGCTAAAAAAAGGCACAGAAATGGGCCTGGAAGTGAAAAAAGACCTTCGAAAATAAATTTACCTTAGTATATTTCGAAAATACTCCGGTCTGCCGGCCGGGGCATTCTCATTTCGGATCAATAAACGAGCGTATGAAAGTATATGTACTCAATGTGTCCCTGGCCGACAACCAACCCATTCGCAGGACTTTAAAGCTCTTGGGCACACACAATCTTAAAAACTTGCATCATACGATCGTGCAGGCATTCCACATGCACAAAGCCAGCAAGGCCCGCATGCATGCCGCCACCGACAAATGGAGGAAAAAAGAAAAATTTGTGTTGGCCCGCCTCCCCAATGACAAAGAGCACCGCCTGATGGAAGAAGTCACCTTGGACGATTTCTACAGCGGAAAGTATCAAAACCTGCTCTATGAAGTATCCACCTTCCGACCCTGGTCCTTTCATATCGTGCCCGTAAAAATCGTAGACCGCAAAAGAGTCAATGCCAAAGAATATCCCGACTGGAACAAGGCACAGGGGCATTCGCTCAATGAATACAAGCATGAACTTATTCTGACCGAAGATGAAGACGAAGACATCAGTGCCTTTATTGACGACAACCTGGATGAGGCATTGAAAGATTTGGACATTTCGGAAGAGACCAGTTAGATGAAAGCCCGGAAAGACAAGGTATTGCTTGCCATTACCGGTCCCACCGCATCCGGAAAAACCTCCCTGGCCGTTGACCTGGCCGGCAAATTCGGGACTGAAATCATTTCCTTTGATTCGCGGCAGTTTTACCGCGAGATGAAGATCGGAACGGCCCGCCCCGGCTCCGGAGAGATGCGGGGCATCACACACCATTTCATTGCCAGCCATTCCATAAAAGAGGCGTACAGTGCCGGTCGTTTTGCAGCGGATGCCCGCCTGCTGCTCGGGCAATTGTTTGAGAAATACGATTTGCTCATTGCCGTTGGCGGTTCGGGTTTGTATTTGCAGGCACTCCTCGAAGGGCTGCCCGGCCCCGCAGCCAGCGATCCGGCAATCCGGGAAAAGCTGAAAAGGGAATGGAAGGAAGAGGGACTTGAAAAACTGCTCCGGGAACTGGAAAGCAGCGACCCGGAATACTACGCCATAGCCGACCGCAAAAACCCGGTTCGTATTATTCGCGCCCTCGAGGTGATTCGCAGCAGCGGAAGACCCTACAGCCAATTTCGCAATGCGGCACGCCAGCCCCTCCCATGGCGCGTCATCAAAATCGGGCTGCAACTGCCGCGGAATATGCTTTATGATCGAATCAACGAGCGCTGCACTCAAATGCTGAATGCTGGACTCGAAGAAGAAGCCCGCACCCTGCACCCGCAGCGCGGACTCAATGCCCTCGAGACCGTTGGGTACAAAGAATTATTTGATTATTTCGAAGGAAAAACGAGCCGCGAAGAAGCCGTGCGCCTGATCATGAGAAACACAAGGCGATATGCAAAGCGACAGATCACCTGGTTTGGCAAAGACCCTGAAATACACTGGTTTCATCCCGAGGAGAGGG
>JALSIH010000051.1 GCA_026981615.1 Chitinophagales bacterium | reverse complement strand
TTTTTCCATTGCCCTGCTGCACGGCAGCTACGGCCATTCTGCCGTGCACGCGCCCTATGCGCCTTTTCAACTTCGCGATGTGCAGGACAAAGGCTATGACTATTGGGCCCTCGGCCATATCCATAAGCCGTCTTTGCTGCACGAAAACAATCCCGTCATCGCCTATCCGGGCATTCCGCAGGGCCGTGATTTCGGGGAGTCGGGGCCGCGGGGATTTTATATGGTGGAGCTGAAAAAAGGGGAGGAAGCGCATATTGAGTTTCGCGAAGCCGCAGAAGTTCTTTTCCTTGAAAAAAAAGTGGAACTGAGCGAGCCGGGCCGCGAAACGGAGCAGATTGCAGAAGCGCTGACCGAAGCCCTTCCCGGGACTCCGGGTGGAGCGATCTTCCGGCTAACCCTTACAGGCCGAACTCCCATGCACAGGGCCTTTGCCGCTGATCCTGCCGGATTGCTTGAGCACATCAACAGCGAATGGGAGGATGCAGCGACCCTGATGCGGGTCGATCGCGTAGACGTGCGTACACAGCCCGAACTTGACCTTGATGAACTGCGCGGCAGAGATGACTTTACGGCATCGCTGCTGAGTGCTTTTGATGAGACGGAGAAGGACAATGACCGGAGAAAAGAGCTCTTCGAAAAGCTGGAGGATGGTTTTTATAAGCACAAGCTCCTGCGCAGAGTGGAAGCGCTGAGCGATGAAGAAATGAAAAACATTGTGGAGCGGGCCCGCTGGCTGCTGCTTGATAAACTGCTGAAAGGAGAGGAATGATCATCAAAGAGATACATATCTACGGTTTTGGCAAGTTTCACGATTTCCGCCTCGGCAATCTTCCGGAAGGCATTCAGATGATCGAAGGCGAAAATGAAGCAGGGAAATCAACGCTGCTGCATTTTTTGCGCTATACGCTCTTCGGCTATCCTTCGCGCAAATCAAAAAAGCCGCAATATGAGCCGCTGCACGGGGGCAGGCACGGAGGGCGTATCCTCGTAGAGCTGCAAGACGGCCGCCAGATCGCTGTGGAGCGCATGGCCGGCAGCAAAAACGGGACACTCCGGCTTTTCGAAGGAGAAAGGGTCATCGAAAATCCGGATTACTGGCAGCGTCTGACGGGCGGAGCCGACCTCAGCCTTTATGAAAACATCTATGCCTTTTCGCTCGAAGAGCTGAGCAGCCTGGCATCCCTCGACCGCTCGGGGGTGCAGGACCGCATCTCCAATGCTCTGCTGGGCCTCGGGGAGGTGTCGCTGAAGGAGATCGAAAAAGAGCTGAACGAGCGGGCGGCTGCCATACATGAAAAGAGAAAACGCAAGAGCGATGTCATTGTGCTGGTCAAAGAATACGAGGAACTGGAACGGGAAATTGAAAGGCTGCGCAGCGGACTGCCCCGCTATGAGGAGCTGAGCAGCGAGATAGCCCGGATTGCGGAGGAAAGCGAAAAGAAGGAGGAAGAGAAAAGGAAGCTGAGGGAAAAAATCGCATTTCTGGAGCGGGCCGTTCGCAGCAGGAAACACCTCAACAGGATCCGCGAAGCGGAAGAGCAACTGGCTGCACTGCCGCCCCACCGGGGCTTCCCCGAAAAGTATGCCGAAGAGATGAAGCGCATAGAAGTGAAGCTGGAGGAAGCGGGCGAAGCGGAACGCAAGCTGCAAAGCCGCATAGCGAAACTCGGAGAAGAGCGGCAGCGGATAGTCGTGGACGAAGAGATATGCAAGGCGGAAGATTCCGTGCAACTGCTGCTGCGGGAAAGCGGGAAGTATGAAGTTGTAAGAAAAGAATGGGCCGCCTTTGAGCAGCAGCGCAAAGAGAGCCGGCTGCGCATCGAAGCTTTTATCAGCGACAATGACCTGAAGATGGATGCGGAGCATTTGCTGTCCTTCAAAGGGATAGAGACCCTGAAGAGCCGCATCCGTTCGCTGGAGTCGGCCATTCGCGAGCGGGAACTGCAGGAAGCGGCCTCGGGTGCGCACGGCAAATCGCCTCTTTCGGGCAGGGCGCGCCTCCTGCTGGCGCTGGCCCTCCTGCTGATGACGGGCGGACTGGCCCTCATCGTGACCACGGACAACGACCTGGCCGGTGCGGCCCTGACGGGGATCAGCGCCTTTTTATTTATCCTTTACACACAGGCGCTGCAGGCAGGAAAGAGCCCGCGGCAGAATGCCTCCGCAAACGAAAAACAAAAGCTCAGGCAGGAACTCTCCGAGCTCCTCACCGGGGCCGGACTCCCTGCGAAGATGGAGGGCCACGATGCCCTCGAACTGATCAACCGGATGGAGAAAGAAAGAGACCATCAGCGGGCGATTTTGAATAGAAGCGGGGAAATGGAAGAAAAACGCCACTTTGCCGCCCGCTTTGAAGAAAAGGTAGGCGAACTCAGCGGAGAGGAGATATCCGGTGATCCGCTGGCCCGCCTCGACATCCTGGCCGGAAAACTGGAAGCGGCAAAGGAAGCATTGAAAGAAAGGGAAGGCATTGAAAAGGAGATGCGTCTTGCCCGCAACGAGCTGCAGGCGCTGAGGAATAAAATCGAAGAACTCGGCAGGGAGGAGAGAGAACTTTTGGAAAGCTGCGGAGCTGCTTCGCGGATGGATTTTTGGACGATCCTGGAAAAGGACAAAGAAGCCGGCCGCTGGCTCGGAGAGGAAAAGAGCGCCCGGGCGGCCCTTCGTGACGAAGTGGGAGACCGGAACCTCGATAAGGTGAGGGAGTATCTCGAAAAAAATGCCCCCGGCCACATCGAAAACCGTCTGCGTGAAAGCCGGGAGCGGCTGGAGCGGCTGGAAGAGGAGATAAAAAATCTGAATACGGAAAAAGGTTACAAAGAAAGCGAGCGGGCCCGGCTGGAAGGCTTGGAAAGCCTCAATGCCGCTCTGAGCCGGCAAAATAACCTGGAAATGCGAATCAGGGAGCTTCGATCGGAATGGTTGAGCTGTCAACTGGCTTTGAATGTGCTCGGCCGGGTGAAAGAAGACTATGAAAAGGAAAAACAGCCCAGGGTTATTCGCTATGCTTCCGGTTTTTTCAGGCAGATCACCGAAGGTGGCTATCCGCAAATTACGGTGCCCGTTGGGGAATCCGAATTTATGGTCATCGACCGCGAAGGCAGGCGTAAGTCGGTCGGCCAGCTGAGCCGCGGCACCCGCGAGCAGCTGCTGATCAGCATTCGCCTGGCACTGATAGAGGAATATGAAGAACATAACGAATCTCTTCCGGTGGTAATGGACGATGTGATGGTCAATTTCGACCCGGAGCGGGCCCGCCAGATGGCTGCAGTCCTGCAGGAATTTGCAGACAAACGGCAAATACTATACTTTACCTGCCATCCGGACACCAAGACGCTTTTTCGCAAGGCGGGAGCGCATATCCTCCCTTCGGGAGCATAGCGTTTATTGTTGTGCGTCCCTTTTTTGCGCATGCACGCCCGTAGCATCGAATAGGTGTTATTCAGACATTGCTTAATGGAGGCCTACAAACTGTCCAGCGGAAAAGTCCGGTCGAGGCGGGGGCCTTTTTCCGTCATCTTCACCGTGCAGCATTCGTGGTCTTTGTCGTGCTCCAGAAAGAGGACATAGCCCTCGCGGGCGGCTTCCGTGAGAAATTCTTTTTTCTCGTCCATGGTCACCAGCGGGCGGATGTCGTAGGCCATCACCCAGGGCAGCGGAATGTGCCCGGCCGAGGGCAGGCTGTCGGCACAGAAAACCACCGTGTGCCCTTTGTAGCGGATATGCGGAATCATCTGGGCTTCGGTATGCCCGTAGCTGAGCCGGATGCCAAAGCCGGGGAAAAGCTCCGGCACATCGCCTTCGCGGATCAGTTGCAACTGTCCGCTTTCGGCTATGGGCTCTATGTTTTCTTTCAGAAAGGAAGCCTTTTCGCGGGCGTTTGGATGCAATGCCCAGTGCCAGTGGTCTTCGTGGCTCCAGTAGCGGGCATTGGGAAAAGCCGGTACGAGCTGATCGCCCTGGCGCACAATGGCTCCGCCCACATGATCGAAGTGCAGGTGCGTGAGGAATACATCCGTAATATCTTCCCTCGCAAAGCCGTGGCGTGCCAGCGATTTGTCGATGCTGTCATCTCCGTGCGGCTCGTAATGGCTGAAGAATCGTTCGCTCTGTTTGTCTCCGATTCCCGTATCGATGAGTACGAGGCGATCGCCCTCTTCGACCAGCAGCAGGCGCATGGCCCAGGTGCAGAGGTTCTTCTCATCGGGCGGGTTGACCCGCTGCCAGAGGCTTTTGGGTACCACTCCGAACATGGCTCCGCCATCGAGTTTGAAATAGCCGGAAGGTATGCTGTACAGTTTCATCCTGAGTCTTCTTATTCTATTTCAGGCGGGGCATGCCTTTCAGGGCCTTGCCCATCGAGCCCATTTTGTTCATGTTTTTCATCATCTTGCGCATCTGGTCAAACTGCTTGATAAACTGGTTGACCTCCGTAATTGTATTTCCGCTGCCCGCAGCGAGGCGCTTCCTGCGGCTGCCGTTGATCAATTCGGGGTTTTCGCGCTCTTCGGGGGTCATCGAGAGGATGATGGCCTCAATTTTGGCGAACTGCTTGTCGTCAATGTCGAGGTCTTTCACCTGCTTGCCCACGCCCGGTATCATGCCCAGCAGGTCTTTGATGTTGCCCATCTTTTTTATCTGCTTGAGCTGATCCAGAAAGTCGTTGAAATCA
>JALSIH010000050.1 GCA_026981615.1 Chitinophagales bacterium | reverse complement strand
AAATATTGCTTGCGCTCCTTTACACATCGGTACTTACGGGCATTCTCCTCAATGTATTCAACGACAGGAAGGAGCGCGAGAGCGAACGCCTTTTTGCCAATTTGCTTTTGCAGCCCGACTATCTGACCGAATATCTGTTTGCAGAGGTGCGGGACGAAATAGGCAGCGATCCCCTGGTAATCGGCTACTTCAAAGGAGAGGAGGGCATCAGCGACAAGGACCTTGAAGATGAGGTGAACTATGTCTATCTGAAAGGAGAGCTTAGCAAGTACGATGTGCAGGTTTTTGCATTTACCGAGGATTCCCTGCGTCTGGCCGAGGCCTTGAAAAAATACTATTTGATGATTGACCGCGAGGGGCAGGCCACGGCCGTACCGGGTCTCTACTATTTTCCCTCCTCTCCGGGCCGGGTAGAGTATCTCGCCATTCTGAGAATCTACGATGCAACGGACGAAAATACGGATGCCCGGCTATTGGGCAGATTGCTGATTGCATTTCGCTTGAAATCGATCGGGGGCTCCACGGTGTATCCCGGGTTGTTGCTCAACAACGAAAATATGGCGGCAGACCGCCATGTCTCTTATGATTATGCCGTTTACCGGAATGGCATGCTGGTGAAGAAAAAGGGGGACTTCCCTTACCCTGTCCGCTTCGGCCGGAAAGAAGAGGAGAATTGGCGCCAGTCTCACAGCGGCTATGAACATCAGATATATAGCGAAAGCCCGGGAAAAGTGATTTGGCTCAGCAGGAAAAAGCGTTCGGCTACGGCCATCTTTTCTCTGATTTCCATTCTCTTCTTTCTTTATTCGCTGGCCTTCCTCCTGCTCCTGGCCGCATACCGGTTGATTCGAGACCCGAAGGCATTTCGCGATACGCTTTTGCTGAAGAATGCCTCTTTTGCCGTGCGCATTCAGCTGGCGGTCATGGGCGTGATTCTGCTTTCATTTGTCATCATTGCTGCCGTGGTGATTCACAATATCCGCAATGAATACGATCAGTATCACCGTCAGCGGCTGATGCGAAAAGCCCGGCAGATACTCTCCAATCTGGAATACCTGAAAGGACGCAGCGAAGTCAAAGACCTCAGCTGGGATGCCTTTATAAATTCGGGCAGGCTGCGCGTGGCTTTGTCGAACCTTTCGGAGGTCCACGCGATGGATTTTAATCTTTACCGGATAGACGGAACCCTGGCGGAATCCTCACAGCCTGCCGTCTTCAAGCGCGGCATATTGTCAAGGCTGATGCATCCGATGAGTCGCTATGAAGTTTATGACAAGCTTTATTCTCAGTTTTTGCAGTCGGAGCGAATAGGGGAGTTGCCGTTTATTGCAGCCTATGTGCCTTTGCTGGATGCCGACAACCGGGTGGCCGGAGCCCTGAATGTGCCGTATTTTGCCAAAGAGCAAAACCTGGACGAGCAAATTTCCTCTTTCCTCATTTACTTTATCAATATTTATATCATTCTTCTCGCCATGGCTGCCATGCTCGGTTTTCTTATCTCAAACTCTATTTCCGGGCCCATCATCCAGCTGGGGCACCGCATTCGGCAGATTCAGCTGGGCGGAAGGAATATCCCCCTGCAATGGAAGCGCCAGGACGAGATAGGACGGCTCATCGAAGAATACAATACCATGATCGGGGAGCTCGAGGAAAGTGCGCGAAAACTCGCACAGACCGAGCGGGAGAGTGCCTGGCGCGAGATGGCCCGGCAGGTGGCCCATGAAATCAAAAACCCGCTGACGCCCATGAAACTGAGCATTCAGCATCTGCAGCGCACGGCAGCCGCCATGAGCGGAAGCGAAGGCCAGCGGGTGTACCGTGTTTGCAAGACCCTGCTGGAGCAAATTGATCACCTCAATCTGATTGCAAGTGAGTTTTCAAGTTTTGCCCAGATGCCCGAGGCGGAAAACAAAGAGGTGAATATCATCCCCGTACTGCGCTCGGTGGTCGAACTTTATGCAGGCGGGCGGGCGGCTGTTTCGCTGCGTTCGGAAGTTTCGGAGTGCATCGTTTTTGCGGATGAGAAACAGCTGAACCGCGTCTTTCAGAACCTGATCAAAAATGCAGTGGAAAGCATTCCGGAAGAAAGAGAAGGGCGGGTGGATGTGCATCTGAGGATTCGCCACGAGAAGGGACAGCCATGGGTCGAAGTGCGGATATGTGACAACGGGGTGGGCATGAGTGCCGAAGTGCAAAAGGAAATCTTCAGACCCAACTTTACGACCAAAAGCACCGGAAGCGGCCTCGGGCTGCCCATCTCGCAACGCATCATCCGCAATGCAGGCGGTGACATCAGAGTAGAATCAAAAGAGGGCGAAGGCAGTTGTTTTTATCTCACATTGCCTCTTCCGGAGCATGGGGCCTCCCTGACTTAAGGGCTGTCAAATTGTCATAAAGTCTCCTCAAATCCTTATTTTTGCAGCACAAACGAAAGTGAAATGTACGAGAGCCAAGCCAAAATAAATATCTCTGTAAAGCAAATGGATGAAAGCCGGCAGGGTGAAGCCCTGCGCTACCGCGGGAAGGAGCCGGCCGGGAATGCAAGGCTATACTACATCGAATCCTACGGGTGCCAGATGAATTTCAGCGACAGCGAAATCGTGGCTTCCATATTGAGCGATGCGGGCATGCATCATACTACCGATTACCATGCAGCCGATGTGATACTGATCAACACCTGCGCCATTCGCGACAATGCCGAACAACGCATACGCAATCGCCTGGCCCAGTTTCAGGCACTGAAAAGAGAAAAAAGAGACCTGACCATTGCTGTGCTGGGCTGTATGGCCGAGCGCCTGAAGAAAAAACTCCTGGAAGAGGAAAAAATAGTGGATGTAGTGGCAGGGCCCGATGCCTACCGCGATCTGCCTCGCCTGCTGGCTACGGCCGATGAAGGTCATAAAGCCATCAACACCCTGCTCAGCCGCGAGGAGACCTACGGAGATATCAGTCCGGTGCGGCTGCAAAGCAACGGGGTGAGTGCTTTTATTTCCATCATGCGGGGCTGCGACAATATGTGCAGTTTTTGTGTGGTTCCCTTCACCCGCGGCCGCGAGCGGAGCCGCCATCCCGGGTCCATCGTCAGCGAAGCCCGTGCTTTGTTCGAAGCGGGCTATCGCGAGGTGACCCTGCTGGGGCAGAATGTGGATTCCTATCTCTGGTTTGGCGGTGGGGCAAAGAAAGACTTCGGCAAACTGAGCCCGGAAGAGCAGGGCCGGGCCGTCCGCTTTGCCGATCTCCTGGCCCTCGTGGCCGAAATCAGCCCCGAGCTGCGCATCCGCTTTTCGACTTCCAACCCGCAGGACATGACCCGCGATGTTATCGAAACGATGGCACGCTTTGAGAATATCTGCAACTACATTCACCTGCCGGTGCAAAGCGGCAGCAGCCGGATGCTGAAAAAAATGAACCGGGGCTACAGCCGCGAAGAATACCTTGAAAAAATCAGGATGATCCGTTCGCTCATCCCCGACTGCGGAATATCTTCCGATATCATAGCCGGTTTTTGCAGCGAAAGCGAAGAAGACCACCGGCTCACCCTTCGCATCATGGAAGAGGTAAAATATGATATGAACTACATGTTCTATTACTCGGAGCGTCCTGGGACTCTCGCAGCAAGGAAATACGAGGACGATGTACCGCTTGAGGTGAAGAAAAGAAGACTGAGTGAGATCATTGCCTTGCAGCAGCAGCACAGCCTCGAACGCAACAAGGCCGACATCGGAAAAACCTTTAAAGTACTGGTCGAGGGCTTCTCGAAAAAAAGCCGCGAGGAACTGGCCGGAAGAAACGACCAGAACAAGATGATCGTTTTCCCCGGTTCACTGAGCGACTATCCGCCCGGCAGCTATGTGAATGTGAAAGTGGATGACTGCAGCAGCGCCACCCTTATGGGGCATATTGAGAACAAGTAATGAAGAGAATGGAGATTACAACAAATAATACGGAACTGACCGGGATCAAGCAGCGCTTCGGCATCATCGGCAACTCACCGGCCCTCAACTATGCCCTGAGCCTGGCTGTTCGTGTGGCTTCGACCGACCTGACGGTACTTATAACCGGAGAGAGCGGGGTAGGCAAGGAGATTTTTTCCAAAGTCATTCATGCAATGAGCCCGCGCAAGCACAATCCCTTTATTGCCATCAACTGCGGAGCCATTCCCGAAGGAACCATCGACTCCGAATTGTTTGGTCATGAGAAAGGGGCTTTCACAGGTGCGGTTGACAGCCGCAAGGGATATTTTGAGACCGTCAGCGGGGGCACCATCTTCCTCGATGAAATCGGAGAAATGCCCCTGAACACCCAGGCAAGGCTCCTTCGTGTGCTCGAAAGCGGAGAGTTTATTAAGGTGGGTTCGTCCAAAGTGCAGAAAACGGATGTTCGGGTCATTGCAGCTACCAATGTGGACCTGGCCGACTATGTGGCACGGGGAAAATTCAGAGAAGACCTCTATTACCGGCTCAATACCGTGCCCATCAAAGTGCCCGCTTTGCGCGAACGGAAAGAAGACATTTACCTGCTTTTTCGCAAGTTTGCGGTTGACTTTGCCGAGAAGTACAGAACCACTCCCATTCGCCTGAGCCCCGATGCCGTGAAAACGCTCACAGAATATGCCTGGCCGGGCAATGTGCGCGAATTGAAGAATGTCACGGAGCAGATATCCGTCTTGTCGATGTCGAAGGAAATTAATGCCGAAGAACTGAAGAAATATCTGCATCCGGTAAA
>JALSIH010000049.1 GCA_026981615.1 Chitinophagales bacterium | reverse complement strand
GGACAAAGTTGGAGTGGGCGGGCAGTTTACCAAGTTTATGATAGAAGGGGTGGAGGCTTCCGAAGATTTGTCTGCAACAATTGCCAATGCCCGAATCATCATTGATGTTTCATCCACAAACACGGGCAATCCCGACCGGGATCAAAAGATCATCAATGAATTTTTCATGAAGATGGTCAATACGGATGTCATTACGGCAAATGTGACAGCTATAGACAAAGACAATCAAAGTGCCACGTTGAAAATTAAGATGAACGATGTAGAGCAGGAAGTGCCAATGGCCATGAGCACCGGTACGGACGGAACTCTGATTTTGTCGGGCAGCATCACCACAGACCGGTTTATGGCGGATGAGGCGCTGGCATCGCTCAACCAGGCATGTTTTGACCTTCACAAGGGGGCCGATGGCGTGAGCAAGACCTGGCCGGATGTGGAGATAAGCATTCGTGCCAAATTTGAGAAAGACTGCAAATAAAGCATTCCCCGGCTCGCGGGTCCGGGAGATTTTCGGGCTTTTATCGGGGTTGTACGGAAGAAAAGAGCAGGCTTAAAAATCGGGAATGAGCATCCCGGAGAAAATGAGAAGTATCCGGAGTTAGGGTTTAACTCCGGATATTTTTTTGCACGGTTTCTTCGCTTTTGAGTTTTTATCCGCCTGCTTCATTGCGTTTCTTTTATCCATCGCTTAGAAGGCGCTGCGGCATTTCTGACATTTTTCTGTTATCGCTTGCGCCCCTGCTTTTTCTGCGCTTGTTGCATCTGTTGCATTTCTTCCAGGCGTTGTTGCCATTTCGATTTTTTTCTGGGCTTCCGCTTGCGTTCTTCCAGCTTGGCTCTGATCTTTTCCTCATCAATAAGGAATTTGTTGAAGAGTATCTGCTGTGCGAAAGAAAGAATGTTGTACAGGAAGTAATAGTACGTCAGGCCGGCCGGAAGGCTGTTGAATATAAAGATCAAAAAGACCGGCATGATGTAGGGCATATACTTCATGGTGGGGTTGGCGCCAGCCTGGGGGGTCATCTGCTGGTTGAAGCGGGCATAGAGGATGGACGAAGCCGCCATCAGGATGGTAAAAAGACTCACATGATCGCCATAGAAGGGGATGCTCTGCCCGATCTGGTAGATCGAATCGTAGGTAGACAAATCGGTGGCCCATAAAAACTCGGCCTGCCGGAGATGAATCGATGCGGGGAAGAAGCGATACATGGCAATAAGTATCGGCATCTGCAGGAGCATAGGCAGACAACCGCCAAACATGCTCACTCCGGTCTTTTGATAGAGCTTCATCTGCTCCATCTGTATTTTCTGGGCATCCCCCTTGTACTTCTCCTGTATCTCCTGTATCTCGGGTTTGAGTACGCGCATGGCAGCGCTGGACTTGAAAGACTTGTACGTCAGTGGAGAAAGGATAATCTTGATAAAGATGGCCAGCAAGAGGATGATAATGCCATAGTTCTGTGTAAAGCGGCTGAAAAACTCAAAAACCGGAATGATCAGCCATTTGTTGACGATGTCGAGCCCCCAGGAGCCGAGAGGCACCATCTCTTCCATGCCGAGATTGAAATTCTTCAGGTGTGAGTAGCCATTGGGGCCGAAGTAAAATCGAAAATGATAACTCACTTCGTCTTCACCGCTGAAGGGCAGGTAGAGTTTGGTGGACATGTACTTCAGATAGACGTCCTCGGCCGGAGTGAGCATGGAAAAGGTGCCGCTCATAAAGAAGGGCTCATCAGACACCAGGGTGGAATTGAAGAACTGCTGCTTGAAAGCGGTCCATTGAATCGGAAACTTCACGGCTTCCCCTTTTACTTCGTCTCCGCTGATGTATTCCACCTCATCCGAGTTGGCCAGATGATAGTAGATTTCCGTATAACGCCTCTCCTGCTCGTATTCCCTTTCCTGCAGCCTTAGTTTGGTCTGCCAGTTGAGAGTAAGCTTGGTCTGACGGCTTGCCAGAAACCGGTCGATGCCTTTGAACTCGGGTGTGAAGTGAAGGAAGTCACTGTTTCCGCTCAGGCTGTAAGTAAAGCGGATATCCTGTCCGTCACCGAGATGCAGGGTATAGCTGATGCTGTTGCTGTCGTTTCCGCTCACGCTGAAGCCCCGGCCTTCCCTTTCAAAGAAAAAGGTGTCGGTTTGATAATAGTTTTCTTTGCCGGGCAGTCCGAAACCAAACTTGTTGTCACCGTTACCGAAGAGGACAAGCGGATCGCCATAAAAGGTTTTATATCCTTTCACCTCCACACTGTAGATGCTGCCTCCCTTGTTGCTGAGTACGACCCGGACCTTGTCGTTTTCAATGGTATCGAGTTCCAGGTCTCCCTGCATCAGTCTTTCGAGGGGCTTCAGTACCGGCAGACCGGTCGCAATGCTGTCAGGGAGCACTTCATTTTGTACAGGAGCAGGCAGTTCCTCATCGATGAGCGGGGCTTCGCTGTCCGTATTGCCTGCGGGGGCTTTTGCTGCCGAGTCAATAGCGATTCCCTGCTTTTCCAGTGTCTTTTCGGCCTCTTTCTGATTGTATATGATATACACAAATACCAATACGAATATGAGTATGAAGCCGGTGATCGAATTTCTATCCATTTCTTCTTTTGTTAATTTTTACGGCAGCCCCCAAAATTAGGAAACGGACGCTACTTTTTCTGATTCTTCGGTATTTCGCTCTTTTTGAAGCATGGCTGCCTTCACAAAATGCACAAAGAGCGGATGAGGGTGCATGACCGTGCTTTTTAATTCGGGATGAAACTGCACACCCACATACCAGGGGTGATCGGGAATTTCCATGATCTCAATCAAATTGCTGTCGGGATTGACTCCTGCCGCTTTCATCCCGCTTTTTTCAAATGTCTCCAGATAATCATTGTTGAACTCATAGCGGTGCCGGTGCCGTTCGCTGATTATCTCTTTGCCATAGATCGAGTATGCTTTTGACTTCTTGTCGAGGCGGCAGGTATAGGCCCCGAGCCGCATGGTGCCGCCTTTTACACTAATCGATTTTTGTTCTTCCATCAAATCAATGACCGGATAGGGTGCCAGTTCATCCATCTCGGTGGAATTGGCTGCTTTCAGGCCCAGCACATTGCGTGCAAATTCAATAACCCCGATCTGCATTCCGAGGCAGATGCCAAAGAAAGGGATGCGGTTTTCGCGCGCAAAGCGCACGGCTTCAAGTTTTCCTTCCACCCCCCGGTGACCGAAACCGGGGGCCACCAGGATGCCGTGCATGCCTTTTAGTTTGGATTTGATGTTGCGGGCGTTTAATGATTCGGAGTGGATGTAATTCAGTTTGACCTTCACCTGATTGGCCGTGCCGGCATGGATGAAGGATTCGTGAATGGACTTGTAGGCATCGGGCAGTTCGATGTATTTGCCGACCAGGGCAATTTCCACCTCATCTTTCGGGTCTTTCATCTTTTCCAGAAAATCGATCCACCGGCTCATATCGGCCGGGCTGCCCGCATTGAGCTTGAGTTTGCTGAGAACGATCTTATCCAGGTTTTCCTCCATCATGCGAATGGGCACTTCGTAGATGGTCGGCACATCAATGGATTCGATCACTGCATTGATATTGACATTGCAGAAGAGGGCCAGCTTTCTTCTTATTTCTTTTGTGAGGTGTTTCTCGGTTCGGCAGACGAGCACATCGGGTTGTATTCCGTTCTCGAGCAGTTCCTTCACGCTGTGCTGCGTGGGCTTGGTTTTAAGCTCTTCCGAAGCTTTCAGGTAGGGAATCAGGGTGAGGTGAATGGAAATGGTGTCGTTGCTGCCGAGCTTCCAGCGCATCTGCCGGATGGCTTCGAGATAGGGTTGCGATTCAATGTCGCCCACGGTGCCGCCAATCTCGGTTATGACAATGTCGTAGTCATGCTCGCTTGCCAGCAGGCGCATTCTGCGCTGTATTTCATCGGTGATGTGCGGCACCACCTGAACGGTCTTACCGAGGTAATCGCCCTGCCGTTCTTTGTTGATCACGGTTTGATAAACCCGGCCGGTGGTCACGTTGTTGGCCTGCGAGGTAGGCTCATCTAAGAAACGTTCGTAATGCCCCAGGTCAAGGTCGGTCTCGGCTCCGTCTTCGGTCACATAGCACTCGCCATGTTCATACGGATTGAGCGTGCCCGGGTCTACGTTGATATAAGGGTCGAATTTCTGAATGGCTACTTTGTAGCCTCTGGCCTTCAGTAGTTTGCCGAGAGATGACGAGATGATGCCTTTGCCAAGTGATGAAGTGACACCGCCCGTAACGAAAATATATTTGCTCATTGATCCGGGTTTAGAATGCAGAAGTCGTTACGGGCTACAAAGGTATGAATTTTTGAAGCCGCCCGCTCTATTTTTTTTCAATTATGTTTTTGATCTTTTCCAAATCCTCCGGTGTATCCACTCCCTGACTGACATATTCTGTTTCAATGCATTGTATATTAAATCCGTTCTCAAGCCATCGCAATTGCTCGAGCGACTCGGCTTTTTCGAGGGGGCTGCGGGGCAGGCGCGCGAGCTCGGGCAGCACTCCGGCAGCAAAGCCGTAGATGCCGATATGGCGATAATAGCGATGCCGGTCGAGCCAGTCGAGCCACGCCACGCCCTGCTGAAAGGGCAGGGGCATGCGGCTGAAATAGAGTGCCTGCATTTGATGACCGGTGACGGCCTTGACCACATGTGGCGAAAATAAATCGCCCGCATGCCTGATCCGGCCGATGGCCGTTACAATGCCCGCCTTCGCTTTGCCCAGTTCTTCGGCTATCCGG
>JALSIH010000048.1 GCA_026981615.1 Chitinophagales bacterium | reverse complement strand
TCGGCCTATCGCAATGTCTTTGCCGTTCTCCTTTTCGGAATGGCCATGCATCTGATACCTTCCGGCTGGAAAGAGCGCTATACGGCCGTTTTTCTTGCCCTTCCCGATGCCGTCAAAGCCGTGGCCATGGCCGCCCTGGCATTCGGCCTCTATCAGGTGATGAGCAGCGAAATACAGCCGTTTATTTATTTTCAGTTTTAAAGAGTTGCAGCTAAACAGTTAAGCTTTTAATACTTGTATGAGCGGTTTGCTTTCTCGCTTCCCCGGTTTATATCAGTCATCCCTTCAAGCACATAATTCCGGCCTTTTTGTATTCTTGGGGTTCCCTAATTACGATCCCAAAGATGAAATCTAAGTCCAATGTCGAAATAATAATAAACAACATTGTTAAAGTGAAATGTTTGATCAAATGCTACACCACTTGATGGGTTATTATATATTATGTTAATTTTTCTTTGCGTTCTGCTATTAAATAATAAATTTCCTACTCTTGAAGAAACAAAAACATCAATGCCCGGAATAATGCTGTACTCATATCTTGCCGATAGGATATCGGTAGCATAAGTGCTTAAAAGCTTCTGACTGATACTTTGTTGCAAATAATAGGGTTTTGCCGGGGAACTGGTTATTATAACATTTGTGTAAGTGCCTGTGTTTGTGAGAAAGGATACACCCAGCCCAACGAATATTTGTGATTTCTCGGGGTGCCTCAGAAGACCATAACTTGTTTGTATAATTATCCCGATATTTTTGTCATTATGAAATTCCGTTACACAGTCACAGTCATTAACATGGATCGAATAGCTTCTATCCATGTATTCACTTGTAATGCTCGCAGACCAATAAGTGGAGCTTCTATAGCTAAGACCGACTCCGGCAATTAATCCGGGCGGATTACTTATTCTTACCTGATCCGTATTCATGCCTGTTATTCCGGGTAAAAATGTTCCGTAATGGGCCTGGAGGGACAGGCTCGATTGGCTATACAGCGATATGTACAAAAAGAGTGAGAGGAACAGGGTTATCAGGTATTTCATTCATCTGTTATTTTCCATAGAATGCTGAAATCATATATGATTCCAAATGTAAAATATATGTTGTTGGTATTATAAAAGATACTCTTTGTATACTGAAAGCCGCTCTGAATGTCATTAAAGAGGGCGTAAATGTATGGATATCTGTTATTAGCGATTCCATGGCTTATTGTAAGATTGGTAAAGATGTGCAAGTTTTTATCAATTTGGCGAATAAAGGTTGTATGTGCTGATACGTTAATCAACGCGCCAATCGGGTATAAAATAAAGATTTTGTACTTCTTAACTGCTCCGGGATCGGATTGAATCTCGGATGCAGTGTTTGAAAGATTAAAATCATAGAACACATTGCTGCCTACACCAAAATTGAGTTTGCTCTTTTCCTTTTTCAGTGCAGTGTAACTTAGCGTAAGTGATAAACTCGATGTTGAATTGATCAGCACATCAGTTGGGCAGTCGCAATAAACAAGAGCGATTCTTGATTTCAAATATTGAAAGTCACTTCTTAAATTCAGTATGAACCGGCTTGAGGGGTAGTGTTTTGATATTCCCATACCAATGACCAAGCCATTGTTATATGACCGTATATATGAGATATCTCCTTGAATGCCCGGATGATATATTCCTGCCTCAACGGAAAAAGAGTATTTCCTTTCTTTAAACACCTGTCCGCAACTCAATAGTGAGTAGGAAAAAAGCAGGAAAAGTAAAAAGAACTTTATCATTTATTAAATATGTCTTTTAGGCTAGTACCATGTGTCGTTGTGAAGATCTTTATTGTAGTAAATAGTCCAATTATGAATCCTTTGAAATTCAGGGACGCAGAAAGGCCTTGGAAAGATTGCATTTTCTCTTGCGTAGTAGTAAACCAATCTTTTTCTCTTCTTGCCCATATTCGAGACCCATATGTCATCGATTATTGTGTTATAATGCAGCGCTCTTGCTTTTTTCCACTTAACGATATGCCAGTGGTCCTTTCGCATGTTTAGGTGCTTGGCTTTTAGCAATACATAGCTGCTTGAGAAGTTGTCCTTGACATATAAGCGCATTTCAGATTTTAGGATGCTTCGTGCAAAGCTGATTGTGTTAATCTTTCTAGATACTATTTTGAATGGTGAAACCCCGGCAAATCCATTTGACCAATCGTCATTAAAATAACCCTCCGTATAATTTTGCATCATTTGGTTTTCGCAGTCAGATGATTGTCCCCAAGGATGTATTGAATAGGTGTATCCCGGTATAGAGATTAATACGCTAAGTTTTTTCTTATAAAATGATAACCAAATTGAGTCACCAATTCGTAAAGCTGCATCTTTATTCTCTATCGCTGCCACGGTATAATCATTAACTTCTATTATTTCAGTGGTATTGTTAATATGGCTTGATATTTTAGGCATGATATAGTCGGATAATAGCGATTCGTATCCTTTTCCTATTGCAAAGGCTTCCAAGGTGTCTAAAGGCCTATAGTCCAATATATTGATCGCCTCAAATAGCTGATTGGTATCTGAGAATGCCAGCATTGGAGCATTCAATGATATTGTGGTATCGCTTCCATCATTAAATTGTATGTTAAAATCATCAAGAGATGGTATGTAAGTAGATGCACTTATACTGGAAGGGTTTCCGTAATAAAAAGATTCTATATCAGTAATAGATAGACTGTCTGGTGGATTTCCGGTGCTGTCCTTGTGTGATACTGCAATGACAATATTGTCCTTGTCATTAAAATTGATCTCATTCCGGCATCCCGTACTGTAGAATAGTGAGAATAGAGATATCGCAAGAGTTAAGCGAACAAGGCTTCTTGGCTTCCATGTTTCTTGGTTTTAAATTAAAAAAGACAAGATACAAAAAAAATTAAAATATGCCGGGTGTTGTAGTAATTAATCTTATCTACTCTTTCCACTTAATGGCGCAGCCGATGGCGGGGCTTGCCTCCGGCAGGGGCATGCGGCCACTTTCAATGGCCCTGATGGCATCTGCCACATAATGTTTTTCGCCCCTTCCGGGTCCATGGGGCTGTCGTCAATGGCACCATGGTAGGCCGTCTCAAAGCCTCCGTCATCTCGCTTTTTGAGCAGGTAGACTTCGGGGGTCTTGGCAGCAGCAAAGTAGCGGGCCGGCTCCTGCTTTGCATCAATGAGATACGGAAAAGTATAGCCCCGTTCTTCCGCTCTTTCTTTCATCGCCTCCGGGCGGTCTCCCGGTGCCCGGCCGGGGTCGTTCGGGTTGACCGCAATGACCCGATAGCCCATCTCATTGAAATCGCGGTCGAGCGCCATGATGCGCTGCTCATAGGCATTGGCATAGGGGCAGGTGTTGCAGGTAAAAACCAGTATCACCCCTTTCTCCGTTTCAAAGTCACGCAATGAAACGGCCCGGCCGCTGATAGCATCTTCGAGGGCAAACGGGGCTATGCGCTCACCGGGGCGAAAGCCTTCCTGAGCATATAATCCGGCAACAAAAAGAAGGGCCGGGAGCAGGGAGAAGGTTTTTTTCATGGCATGCTTTTTTTGATGGCCGGCCCGGGGCTTCTGCCACCGGATGCCGGGGGCGTGATACAGCGGACGGCACACAGGGGAAGATATAAAGATTTGCGCTTATGGCCTTCTTTACGGAAAGCGGAAGAGCCAAAATGCAAATCAGAAGAGCGGGAAGCTGTTTTTTTCATAAAAATCATTAACAAAAGCCAGCGGAGTTAAGAGTTCGCTGCTTCTGCTTTATCATTGTAAATCAAATCAATAAATTGCAAGATGAAAAATGTATTGCTTCTGACTGTCATTGCATTGACAGCTCTTGTATCTGCCTCCTGCGGAAAAAGCGGGGATAAAAATAGCACCCAATTGAAGTATCCTGAAACGAAAAAAGAGAAAGTAAGTGATAACTACTTCGGCACCATAGTGGACGACCCGTATCGCTGGCTGGAAGACGACCGCTCGCCTGAGACAGAAGCCTGGGTGAAAGCCGAGAACAAACTGACCTTCGAGTATTTGTCAAAGATTCCTTTTCGCAGCAAGATCAAAGAAAGAATTTCGGAATTGTGGAACTATCCGAGGCGTTCGGCTCCCTATCGCGATGGCGGAATGTATTTTTACTATACCAACAACGGCTTGCAGAATCAGTCGGTATTGCTTTTGCAAAAGGACCTGAGTGCCGAGCCTGAAGTACTCATTGACCCCAACCAATGGAGCCCGGACGGAACGGTCACCCTGGCGGGATTTAATGTAAGCCGAAACGGGAAATATGCCGTCTATGGCGTATCGAAAAGCGGCTCGGACTGGGTGGACCTGCAGGTGATGGACCTCGAAAAACGGGAAGACCTCGGAGATACATTGAAGTGGATCAAATTCGGTGGCGGCCAATGGTTTGGCGATGGTTTTTTCTACAGCCGCTACCCCGAGCCGGAAGAGGGAGAAGAGTTTTCCTCGCAGAATCGCAATCAAAAAGTGTATTATCACAAGCTCGGTGAGCCGCAAAGCAGCGACCGGCTGGTATTCGAAGACCCGGAGCATCCTTTGCGATACAAATTTGCCGGAGTGAGTGATGACGAGCATTATCTCTTTCTGATGCAGGCCGAAGGCACCAGCGGCAACAGCCTCATGCTCAAAGACCTGAGCAAAGGCCTGGATGCGCCCTTTGTCCCGATCGTCAGCGACTACAGCCACGACCATTCGGTGATAGACAACATCGGCAGCACCCTGTATATTTATACCAACCTTGATGCGCCCAA
>JALSIH010000047.1 GCA_026981615.1 Chitinophagales bacterium | reverse complement strand
CCTCCGGGGTTCTTTTTTTTTACATCGTGTTTTTCGTTTTACTTCCTGCTTTTTTCCAGGGCCGTTTTGCCAAGCTTGATAAACTCCTCTGCCGAGCGGCTGCCAATGGCACGATGAATCACATTCCCTTCTGCATCGAGGAAAAGATAGGTCGGATAATTTCGAACCGCATATTTTTTGGCAAAGGCCCTTCCTTCCCCTTTTTCCATATCGAATTTGTAGTTAATGAAGTGCTCGTTGTAGAAACTTCCTACTTCGTCTTTTGTAAACACATTCGCCTCCATCCACCGGCAGGGGCCGCACCAGACGGCATAGGCATCCACAAAGATGATCTTCTTTTCTTCGGCTGCCTTGCTTTTAATCTCTGCAAAACTGCCTTTGCTGAATTCGATCTGGGCATGGGCTGCCGTGAAAGCAAAGAGGGCAAAAGCAAAGGAAATCAGGTACTTTTTCATTTTTATCGTTTTTTGTTCGGCTATGCGGGGCAAAATGCCTGCCAAATTTATAATTCCTCGGGCAAGGTGTAGTTTCTTCCTTTGTTTATTTCTTTCAGGTAGTCCGTCAACGGCTCGAAATATTGAAGCATGGGCCCGGCCGAGAGTCCGCTGCCCAGGGTTTCCTGCATCAACTCATTCCAGTCTTTGGTAGCCCCGGGCCGCATGAGGCTTTTCAGGAAATCGCCTGTGGCCTTACTTCCGTAATAGTTGCTTGCGTGCGGATCCTGTTTCAGGATATTGCGGGCTATGTGATCATGAAATTGAAAGAGCAGAACATAGGAGATGGCATAGTCGTAGTACTGTGCCGGATCGTTGTTAATATGCGTTTTTGAGCTGGCATCGCAATATTCTTCTCCGCGCTCATAGGGCGGCACAATGCCCTGAAATCGTTTTTTGTACTCCCACCACCGGGCATTCATGCTGTCGGCCGGCAGATTCCCGGCATAGAAGTCATGTTCGAAATGGGTCATCACACCTGCGCTCCAGGGGATGAAAACGATATAGTTTAAAGCCTCCTTCAGCATGGTCTGCATGGGGTCGGTTTCCAGCTCTTTGGGCAGGAGATTCATTTCCTGAAGAAAGGGTTTCTGCAAACTGGCCAAACCAATGAGGCTGCCCATGGCTTCGTGGAAAGCGCGGTTGGCACCTTCCCGCAATACGATGGGCACCCGGGGATTGGAGTATTGCAGGTAGTAATAGATATGACCCAGCTCGTGCAAAACCGTTTCCCACCAGTCGGTATTGGGAACTACGCTCATCAGGCTCCGCACATCGCGGTCGAGGTCCATATGCCAGGCCGAAGCGTGGTTGTTCTTTTTATAACCCGCATCTTCCGGCAGCGGATAGAGGCTGCTCTTCTCGTAAAAGGATGCCGGCAAGGAGGCATAGCCCAAGCTCTTGTAGAACGCTTCGCCCTGACGAACAATCCACTCCGCCCCTTTGGATTTCAGTTGCTCGTCAATGCTCATCCCACTCTCGGGCGCCAGTCCCAGCCAATCCTGTCCCCAGCGGTTGGGCAGCCAGTGGGCCGGCAGGTAATCGGGAACGGGCTCATGGTAGCGGGAGGCCAGTTCATAGCGCGCCCAGGTATGCAGCTCCCGGTAGAGCGGCCATACTTCGCGGATCAACTGCTCATTGAGCGCCATCATTTCAGCGGCCGTCATGCCGTAATCGCTTACCTGGTAGCTGAAATAGTCGGGATAGTCCAGGGCCTGCACGCTTTTATTTCTCAGGTCTCTCAGTTTAAGCAGGTTCTCTTTCAGCGCTTTTCCCACCGATTTGCTGCATTCCCAGGCCTCCAGCCGCTCCTGCTGATCGCCGGAGCTGCGTAAAATTTCATCCAGGTCGTTGGTCGATACTTCTTCTCCACGGAGAAGAAAACGATAACCGTAAAGCAACTCCGTCTGCAGGGCATTGGCTGCAATGAGGTCGCTGATCACATCCCCGGCTGTAGCCGGATTGGCCCCTGCCAGATACAATATTTTTTCAAGCTGCCTCACTTCCGATTCACTCAGTTCATCGCGGTGCCCCAGAAAGGAACGGACTTTTTTTATTACTTCTTCGCTGCCCGTATAATCGGCAAAAGCCTTGTTGGCCACTTCTGCCTCGTGGCGTGCCAGCGTATCGCCCTCCACAATATGTGTATTCAAAACCCATTCTGCCTCTGCCGATGCCGTGGCAAGTTCCCGGTATTTCTTGTTGTATGATTCTAAAAAACTGCCGGCTTCTCCGGCCACACTGTTCTTCTTTTCGCTCTTGCAGGAATGGATTGCAAAGGACAAAATGCCTATCAGGCAAAGGATTATTATTCTTTTCATTGTGATCAATTTTTCCCAAAAATATAAAACTAAGACCTGTCGCCCGGGGTGTCGCTTTTTCAGCTCCTCTTATTCATTAACTTTGGCCTCCATAATCCGAATAAAATACCATGATGAAAAAAATGATACTCCTCCTTGTTCTTGCCTTTTTGCTTCTGCCTGCCTGCAAAAACGATGAGAATCAAGAAAGCAGTGAAAATCAGCAAAGCATGAACGAGGCCGGTCATGAAATAGAGAAACGCATAGCCGGATATGCCCGTTTTCCGTTGACCAGCGACCTGAGTGCCCTGTCGGAAAATCAGAAAATAATGCTGGCAAAAATGATAGAGGCGGCCCGCTATATGGATACCCTCTTCATCTGGCAGGCCTATGGTGATCCCAAAGAGCTCTTCAGCATGGATGTCTCTGCCGATATGATGGAATACATTCGCATTAATTACGGCCCGTGGGACCGTCTTCGCGGCAACGAGCCGTTCGTGCCGGGCACAGGCCCGAAACCGGCCGGAGCCAATTTCTATCCCCGCGATATGAGCAAAGAAGAATTTGAAACAGCCGATATCCCCGATAAAAGCAGCCAGTATACGCTTATACGCAGGGATGAAAACGGAAAACTGATAAGCATTTGGTATCACGAGCGTTGGAAGGAGTTGCTGTCGAAAAGTGCAAAGCTGCTGGAAGAAGCCGCCATGTTTGCCGAAAGCCGGTCATTTCGCAAGTACCTTCTTTTGCGTGCCGAAGCTTTGCTCAGCGATGATTTCATTCCCAGCGACCGGGCCTGGCTGCTGATGGATGACAACCTGCTGGACATTGTTATCGGTCCGATCGAAACCTATGAGGACGAACTCTTCGGCTATAAAGCCGGATACGAAGCTTATGTGCTGATCAAAGACAGAGAATGGAGTGAGCGCCTTCAAAAATTTGCGGACTACCTGCCTTTCCTGCAGGAGGCGCTTCCCGTGGAAGAGAAATACAAGCGGGAAGAACCCGGCAGCAATGCACAGCTGAATGCCTATGATGCCGTTTTCTATGCCGGCCACAGCAATGCCGGAAGCAAGACCATCGCCATCAACCTGCCCAATGACGAAGGCCTGCAACAGGAAATCGGCTCCAGACGCCTTCAACTTAAAAATGCGATGAAGGCCAAATTTGACAAAATCCTGCTGCCCATAGCCGATGTCATCATTGATCCCTCACAAAGAGGGAAGATCAATTTCGATGCTTTCTTTGGCAACACGATGTTTCATGAGGTTGCCCATGGCCTCGGCATTAAAAATGTGCTTGACGGCAGCGGCACCGTGAGGAATGCCCTCAGAGACCTGGCCTCGGCCATTGAAGAGGGAAAAGCCGATATTCTCGGCATATACATGATCACCAAACTCAAGGAAGAAAAGGGCGAGCTGGCCGATGTGCCGCTGGAGTCCTATTACACGACCTTCCTTGCCAGCATCTTTCGCTCCATACGCTTCGGCTCGGCAAGTGCCCACGGCAAAGCCAACCTCATACGTTTCAATTTCTTTAAGGAGATGGGGGCTTTTGTCAAAGGTGCGGACGGGTATTACAAGGTGAACATGGAAAAGTTTAAAGATGCCATTGATGCCCTTTCGGCACGCATTCTGACTTTGCAGGGAGACGGAAACTATGCGGCCGTAAAATCTTTTGTGGACAAATACGGCCAAATGGGGGATGAGCTGAAAAAGGACCTGGAGCGCATCAACGGAGCGGGAATACCCGTTGATATTGTTTTCGAGCAGGGAGAAAAAGTACTCGGGTTATAGATAAAAGGCTTCGGTGAGAGCGGCAAAACGTCCGGCCCGCCTGCCCGGGGCCTCCTTCATAATCAGATCGTCCCGCACACAGGGCCCTTTCCTTTGGGAAAAGGCCAGCAAGCTTCTTTTGGCCGGGGCTCCAGCTGTATCGCGCAGGGCTGTTTCATAAAGAAGCCAAAGCCCTCCGGCCATGGCACGGATGACAAAACTCCGGGCTGCAGTTGCCGGCAACACCACACAGAACAATCCGCGGGGCGAAAGCTTCTGAACCGCCACCTCGATGAGCGCCCCGGGTGAAAGGCTGTCCTGATGCCTGGCCTGCCGCCTTTTGGCATCTTCCGGCAAAAGAGCTTCTCCGAAATAGGGCGGATTGCTCACAATCAGGTCGAAAGCCGCAACAAACTCCCTCAGCTTCCGGATGTCCGTCTCAATCAGTTCTATTCGCGAAGCAAAAGGACTGCGGGCAAAATTGCTGCGGGCCTGCCCGGCCGCCCCCGGCTCCAGCTCCACCGCCAATACCCGGGCCCCGGGCAGCTGCTGTGCCAGCATGAGGGCCAGCACTCCGCTGCCGCTGCCGATATCCAGCACTTTTGGTGCGGAGGCTCCGCCCCGGTGCGACCGAAAGACCTCAATGCTCCATGCACCCAGGGCTACGGCATCGCTGCCCACTTTCATGGCGCAGCGGTCCTGCCGAATTTCGAATCTCTTAAACCGGAAAAGCGAATTGCCC
>JALSIH010000046.1 GCA_026981615.1 Chitinophagales bacterium | reverse complement strand
TGTTTGCGTTTCGTCCAACGGCAAGGTGCTGGAGCGGGCCCGCGAAATGAACTATGACTTCATACAGGTGCCGGGCGGTCTGCCGCCCCGGGCCTGCCTCGGATACAGTCTGGTGCAGCAACTTTTTATCCTCCATCGCCTCGGCTTTTCAAGCGGGCAGGCACTCAGCGATGTGGCAGTAGCTGCCGATCAGCTCGACAGGCAGGAAAATGAAATACGAAGCGAAGCCCGCGACCTGGCCGCCTATTTCCACGGTCGCATGCCCGTGATTTATGTATGTGATCAAATGGCAAGTGTGGCCGTCAGGGTGCGTCAGCAAATAAACGAGAATGCCAAAATGCTCTGCTGGCACCACGTGATCCCGGAGATGAACCACAACGAACTGGTGGGCTGGCGCGATGAGAACGAGAAGCTGGCCGTCCTCTTCCTGCGCAACGAGGACGACTATGAGCGCAACAGCCAGCGCATAGCGTTGAACAAGGAGATCATCATGAAATATACGCCCCATGTGCGGGAGCTCTGGTCAAAAGGAGAGCGTCTCGTACAGCGGGCCTTGTATCTCATCCACCTTTGCGACTGGATGTCCTTTTACCTCGCTGAGTTGCGCGGAGTCGATCCGGTGGAGGTTCGCGTGATTGACTTTCTGAAGGGAGAGCTGGCCAAAAAGAGCTGAGCTGAATTTGATTCCCTGATTTGGCCGGGGGGACTACGAATGAATGTACTATGAACGATGTCATCTTCCGTGAGCTGGGGCTGGTGCCCTACAAGGAAGCCTGGGAGCTTCAGGAGGAGCTCTTTGCCCGAATCGTAGCCGTCAAACGACACAACAAGCATCATCCGGAGCAGAAGCGGCAGTCTGACGATTACCTTCTTTTTTGCGAGCACCCGCCCGTTTACACGCTGGGGAAAAGCGGTCACTTGTCGAATCTGCTCCTGGAAAAAGAAAAGCTGAACGCACTCGGTATCGAATATTTTAAAATCAACCGGGGCGGAGATATTACTTTTCACGGCCCGGGGCAGCTGGTGGCTTATCCCATTCTCGATCTCGATCACTTTTTTAAAGACATCAGCAGGTACATGCGTACCCTCGAAGAGGTAATCATACGCAGCCTTCACGACTTTGGCATCGCGGCCGGTCGCCTAAGGGGGGCCACGGGGGTCTGGCTCGATCCGGACGATCCCCTGCGGGCCCGCAAAATTTGCGCCATGGGGGTGCGCAGCAGCCGCTGGGTGACCATGCACGGCTGGGCCCTCAACGTGCATACCGACCTTGCATACTTCAATCACATCATCCCCTGCGGCATTGCCGACAAGTCCGTGACTTCCATGGAAAAAGAACTGGGGGCCGCTCCGGATATGCAGGCAGTAAAAGATGCACTAAAGAGGCATTTTGAGGAGGCATTTGCCTGCCGTTTGCTGGAAGAAAAAGCAGAAGATGAAAAAAGACATTGAATTTCCGAAAGTGAAAGACGTGGGCATGGCCATCGTGCTGGAAAGGGGTACGGGCGATGAGCAGGAGTGGTACGCCTATCTTGTCAACCGCTCCGGGGAAGAACTCGAGACGGTCATTATCAACTCAAGAGGCTACGGAGAGAAAGACGGAGCCCCGGTGAAGACCGCTACCCTGCGCAAGCTGATAGAGCGGGTGCCGGCCCGATCGGCTGTCAAGGTAGAGCCCGTCATGGAAGAACTCTTTGACATTGCCAATGAGTTTTGGCTGAGCTACCGGCAGTCGGGCAAGGTCTATGACCGGAAGTACGTATTTGTAGAAGGCAGTGTGCGCGACCGCAACATGACGGCCATCCCCTTTACCGGCAAGATGGGGGTACTCATCATTTGATTATATCATAAATGCCTCAAGCATTCTTTATGCTTCTTTATCCGGCCGTTTCTTTATGTTTTCTTCTCTCTTTTTCAGCATTCTTTCGACCATAAAAACGGGACGGAAAGCCGCCCAGAAGACTCCGGTCAGAGCAATGGCCAGTTCGGCCCATGTGTTGAACGGGGGCAGAAACAGCGCTGCCACACCGGCCAGAAAGAGAAGGAATCCGCTGCGCCACATAAAGCGGGCACTTTGATACTGCGCAAAGTCCCAGGCCTCCCGGCTGCGCATCGATCGTGGTGTGCGATAGCCGTATAGATGGTTTATTTTTCGCGGAGGCTTGTAGCGCAGCAGGGCGGCAGCCATCATGAATATGGCTCCGCAGAGCAGCCAGGTGAGGGGGATGGGATGCAGAAGGGAAGCAGTCATGCTATAAAATTAATGGAAAATCAGGGATGCGGGCGGCAGTAATCTGCCGGAGCAATAAATTGAACGCTGTCGAGCAGGCTGCCTTTACGCACGACAAATTCACTCAGTCCGCGCTCATCGGGGGCAGCCGGGTCCCAGTTGTAGGTGTAGCCCAGGCGCGTCCAGGGAAATCGATCGTAGAGCTTCTTCGCTGAAAAGGAATTGCGGAAGGTATGCTCCATCCACTGGCGGTGGCGTGCGGGTAGCTCCGCGGGATATTGCAGTTCGCAGCGTCTGTCGTCCGTTTCGGGATCGGGGCAGGGGCGAAATACGGAATCAACGGACACACGAAAACGGATCATCCAGCGACCGTGATAGCCGGGCGGAAGACCCAGGAGATATTGGAGATGGCGTTCCAATGTTTTCTCACCGTGCTTTTTCAGGAATTCGGTGCATCGATGCTTCAATTCCGGCTCGGCCGTCACCCAGATGTCTTCGGCTGCCCGCCAGCGGCCGTTGCTGTCGCGATACAGCACCGTGCTGTCAATGGCCCAGCTCAGCAGCGATGCATAGGGTTTTCCGTCTTTCATTATGCAATCCGTCCGGGGGTCCCCGGGTGTGAGTGTGAGCAGCTCTTCCGATATCTCATCCGCCCCGGCAGTGCGGGCATCATTCAGCGCCTGGCGGTAGGCACTTCGTTCGCTCTGGCAGGCGCCCGACAGGAATAAAAGAAGGAGCAGGAGCTTCGCTTTTTGCATGATGCCGTAAAATTAGGGCAATGTGCGGAGCAAGGGGTAATTTTTTGTTGCCGGATGAAGCAGCTTCTTATTTCAAGAACAATGATATTCCGGCCAATACCTCCTGCTTTGATTTTGGAAAAAAGAGGTGCCGCTCCTCCAGAGCTCTCAATTGCCTGCTCTTTTTTTGTTACAGAGATGCCGCTCCTCCGGAGCTATCCGATGTCGTACTTATCCATTCTGCAGTTAAGGCCACGATCTTCGGAAGATGCTTTTAAATCAGCAAAAAATAAGTCCCGGAGGGACGGCAGGTTGGGTGATTAGTGATTGGTGGTTGGTGGTTGGTGGTTGGTGATTTGCGATTGGTGGTTGGTGGTTGTTGGTTGGTGATTTGTCACCCTGAGCTTGTCGTTCCGATGCTCGCTTCACTCGATCGGAATGTTCCAAAGGGTAAGACAAAGCAAATCAAAAGTTCAAGCATGCTTTCATGATCCTGACAGCGCAAGTGCCCTGACCTTTCAAGAAGCTCGAAGCGCTCCGCGGTCTCTGCGTTCCGGCTTCTGCGAAATCTGCGAGAAAAAAAAGAAAAAGAAATTTCACGCAGAGGGGAATGTGCCAAAGGATAAAACAAATCCGGTTCAAAACTCCCGTCTGAAATCCCAAATCACGGATCGATATCCGACATTCAGCGATCCGTGATTGGTGGTTGGTGAATGGTGGTTGGTGATTGGTCCATGCCTGAATAGTAGTGACTGCTTTTTGGATTGTACGGGGCACGGATTCCCGGAGAACGTGCAGATCTCACAGCGCAATGTCATTTCCCGCGATCTGCCATGCCGGTGCACTGAATTTACGGACAGATTTCTTATCTTACTCTTTGCGTTATCACCTATTTGCGCTATGAAAGGCTTTGAAACTCGATACACGGCCCGCAGCCACTACGAAATAGCCGCGGGCGTGCCCCTGAGGAGGGCCGAAGAGCAGTGGAGCAGCAATAAGCGGGGGCCGCAAGGAAAAAAAGAAGAGAAGCCACATTGGCTCGGTGACAACATTCCCAACCCCTTCGAGGGCACTACGCTGATCCCCTATCGTGTGCCTGCGGGCGCAGAGGCCCGGCTGATCATCAGCAACAGCGAGGGGAAGGTGATACAAAGTATTACCCTGGATCCGAAAGCCGAAAGCATCGTGCTTAAAAACGAAAAGCGTATACCGGGGGTCTATTACTATTCCTTGAAACTCAACGGGCAGATTGTGGAAAGCAAGAAAATGATTATCACAGGCAGAAAATAAATAAGGACATGAAAAAAGAAATAATAGGGTATAAGAATTTAGCACTTCTTCTGCTTTCATTTAGCCTTCTGCTTTTTAGCCGGGACCTCTTTTCCCAACTGGAAATAAGCAGAAGCAAGGTAGTAGCAAACGGAAAAGGCAATAGTTTTTGGGATATAATAGAATATAAAGAAACCGGCTTTCTCTGTATCGGAAGAAACTTCGGCAAGGGCGGCCCGGTCACATGCGGTTCGGTGGAGGATACCTCGCGTTTTTGGCTGGTGAAGTTAGACAGCCAATTCAACGTGCAGTGGCAGCGCTGCTACGGCAAAGACTACGGATACCTGCGCGGCCGACTGAAATTCATAGAGCCGGACGGAAGGGGCGGATATGTGCTCTTCGGGGAGATTGACCTGGAAAAGAAGAAATACCTCCCCTGCTATCACGGCACACAAGACCTCTACCTCCTCCATGTCGATTCGCTCGGCCAGGTGCTCGATGAACGCTGCTACGGGGGGGGAGGGTATGAGACCGTCCATGACTTCAAAGCTACAAGGGACGGTGGATTTATCGTAGCAAGCGGAACCCTTTCGGATGACGGAGACCTCGACAGCAACGGTTATGTGACGCAATTCAACACCGATGCC
>JALSIH010000045.1 GCA_026981615.1 Chitinophagales bacterium | reverse complement strand
GGCAAAAACGCCCTGTATTTGTCAAAGTTTTCGCTTTTTACGAAGAGTGAGACGGGGTCGCGCTGCTTCAGCCGGTTCTTGTTGCGGATATCGCGTACTTTGCTGATAATCTCGCGGGCCAGCTCTCCCTTTTCAAGTATTTCCTCGTTCACGGGAGCGGCTTCGGGGTAGCGGCTGACGATGATATCGTCTCCTTCTTCTCTTTCGCGCAGGGTGTGCCATATTTCTTCGGTGATGAAAGGCATGAAGGGATGTAAAACCTTCATCTGAGCTTCAAAGAGGTCGAGAATGCGTTCATAGCTGTAGCGGTCGATGCGCTGCTCGCGTCCCGGTTTCAGCATTTCGAGCAGCGAGCTGCAGAAGTCGTTCCATATGAAGCTGTAGAGGGTTTTGAGCACCTCCGAAAGGTGATAAGCTTTATACGATTTCTCGATGGATGCCAGGGTTTGATTCCACTTGCTTTCAAACCAGGCCAGTGGGGCCTTGTTTTCTTCATTCACGCCTTCGCTGATCGACCATCCTTTCACGAGGCGCATGGCATTCCATATCTTGTTGGAGAAATTTCGGCCCTGGAGGCAGAGTTTTTCGTCAAATAGCAGATCGTTGCCGGCAGGCGAGGAGAAAAGCATGCCCACACGCACTCCATCGGCTCCGTACTGCTTCATGAGTTCCAGCGGGTCGGGGCTGTTGCCCAGCGATTTGCTCATCTTGCGGCCCTGAAGGTCGCGGACAATTCCCGTGAGATAGACATCCTCAAAAGGTTTCTCGTGCCGGTATTCGTAGCCTGCCATGATCATGCGGGCCACCCAGAAAAACAAGATTTCCGGAGCTGTGACCAGCACCTGCGTAGGGTAGTAATATTGAATATCCGGATTATCGGGCTCGAGAATGCCGTTGAAAACGGTCATCGGCCAGAGCCAGCTGCTGAACCAGGTGTCGAGCACATCTTTGTCCTGCCGCAACTCGTCAGCACGGAGCTCCGGCCTGCCGCTTTTCTGCCGGGCCAGCTGCAGGGCTTCCTCTTCGTTGTGGGCTACCACAAAGTCTTCTTTACCGGGCCCGAAGTACCAGGCCGGAATGCGGTGCCCCCAGTAAAGTTGCCGGCTGATGCACCAGTCGCGCACGTTTTCCATCCAGTGGCGATAGGTGTTTACAAATTTGGCGGGGAAGAATTTGATATTTCCGTTGATTACGTTGTCCAGTGCAGGGCGGGCCAGCTCCTTCATGGCCAGAAACCATTGCTCCGAGAGGCGGGGCTCGATGACGGCCCCCGTGCGTTCGCTGGTACCCACTTTGTTTTGATACGGCTCCACTTTTTCCAGCAGGCCTTTCTCTTCGAGTTCGCGTACAATCAGCTTGCGCACTTCGAAGCGGTCTTTGCCGGCATAATGTTTCCCCAGCTCGTTGAGGCGGCCGTCAGGATGAAAAATGTCTCTTATTTCCAGCCCGTGGCGCAGGCCGATCTCATAGTCATTGACATCGTGGGCCGGGGTGATTTTCAGCGCTCCCGTACCGAATTCCATATCCACGTAATCATCGGCTATCACAGGCACTTCGCGGCCGTCAACCGGGACGATGACTTTTTTGCCCGTCAGGTGCCGGTAGCGCGGGTCTTTGGGGTTGACACACACGGCAGTGTCGCCCAGGATGGTTTCGGGCCGTGTGGTGGCCACGGTCAGATAGCCGTCTTCGCCTACTACCTTGTATTTCAGGTAATAGAGTTTCGACTGCACTTCTTTGTGGATGACTTCTTCGTCCGAAACGGTGGTTTTTGCCTCGGGGTCCCAGTTGACCATGCGCAGCCCGCGGTATATGCGGCCTTTGTTAAAAAGGTCCACAAAGACATGAATCACCGACTTCGACCGGGTTTTATCCATCGTGAAAGCCGTCCGCTCCCAGTCGCACGAGGCACCCAGTTTCTTGAGTTGTTCCAGGATGATGCCTCCGTGGGTCTCTGTCCATTCCCAGGCATGCTGCAGAAATTCTTCCCTTTGCAGGTCGCCTTTTTTGATGCCGGCTGCCCGCAGTTTTTGCACCACTTTGGCTTCCGTGGCGATGGAAGCATGGTCGGTGCCGGGCACCCAGCAGGCGTTGTATCCCTGTAGCCGGGCCCTGCGGATCAGCACATCCTGAATCGTATTGTTGAGCATATGTCCCATGTGCAACACTCCGGTCACGTTGGGCGGAGGAATGACAATCGTATAGGGCGCTCTTTCATCGGGTTCGGAGTGAAAATAACGCTTCTCCATCCAGTGGCGATACCATTTGTCTTCGGCCTGCGATGGGTCATATACTTTGCTGATGCTCATTTTATCCTGCTTTTTTCGTGCTGAAGGGGCAAAATTAAGGAATAGCACCTTGTTCCGGCATATTAAAAAGCGCTCTTTGGAACGCTGCCTGCTTTTAGCGGGCTTTCTGCCGTGGCGCTGCGCGCAAGCGGAAAAATTGACACGTCAGACGATAAATTTTCCGCCCGGCAGAGCCCGAAGATGACAGCGTGACAAGGCGGCAGGGGAGCAATTGCGCTGGTATGCAATTTGATTGAAAAATTTCTGGATTTATAAGAACAGAAAATAATACAAGGGGTTAATAATCATAGAGATTAAAATAATTTGAATCACCAAAAAAAGAAGCGCTATGAAAACAGGAAATGTCATTCTGGGAGTCCTGGCAGGAGCCGCTGCCGGAGCTGTTTTAGGGGTTTTGTTTGCACCCCGTTCAGGCAAAGAAACACGTGAAATGCTGGCTGAAAAAAGCCACGAGCTGACGGATGAAGTGAAAAAGAAAATGGAAGAGGTGGTAGAGAGCATTACGGAAAAAGTGGATGAAGCCACGGAAAAACTCCAGGAAACTGCCGAAAATGTAAAAGCCAAAGTGCGCAAAAACATCAATGAAGTAAAACAGGAAGTTTCCTGAGTGGAAAAAGGGGAGTTTAAAAATTCGCTTTATCTTTAATAGAAAGAAAGCGAATAGCGGAAGGGCATGGATAGGAAGGAAGAAAAATCAAGATTGGAGTCGCTGGTAAAGCGAATGGAAGATTACATGAACTCCACGCTGGAGCTTTATAAGCTGAAAGCGGCAAAATCGCTGAGTGAAATGATGGCCACCCTGCTTTTATGGGCCATTGTTTCACTTATTTTTTTATTGATGCTCTTTGTGCTCAGCATCGGGGTCTCCCTGTGGCTGGGCAATGCCATCGGCAGTTTGTGGCTGGGCTTTGTATCGGTAGCGGCTTTCTACCTCATTGCGGCTTCGGTCATCGCCTTCTTTTTTCCCGCATCCATACGCAGGGGGCTCATTAACATGCTCCTGAAAATCATCTTCGGAAAATGAAAGACGGCATCAGAAACATAAAAGACCTCGAAATGCGCATAGCCGAACTGGAGGTTGCAAGGAGGACTCAGCTGGAAGCCATGCGCAAAGAGGTGGATGAATGGGTGCATGAACTCAGCCCTTCGTATTTGCTGAAGTCGGCACTCGGGCAGATCGGGCAATCGTCCGAGTGGATGGAGTTGGCCATGGCCAACATGGCTTCCGTGGCGGCCGGCATGATCACAAGAAAATGGCTCGTACGCAAGTCGGGTCGAGTGGGGGCCAAGGTAGCCGGCCTTTTTATACAGCTGGCTATCACCTGGGCGGTGGCTGCCAATGCGCCCGGGCTGAAAGAGAAGTTGCAGGAGCTGATGGAGAAAGTGAAAGCAGCCGGAGCGAAGAAGAAAAAAAGGGGAAAAAAGAAAAAGAAAACTCTGCCGCCCGCTGACGGGGAAATGCAGAAAGGAGATAAAAAAGAAGCCCTGCCGGAATAGCAACAGGGCTTCTTTTTTTATGAAGAAAATATGATCAGACGGCCTCCGGAGTATCGATGGCGGCTATCAGATCGTTGATTTCCGTCTCGCTCATCTCGTGGTCGCTAAGCTGTCCTTCGAAGTAGGCCTGATAGGCGGAGAGGTCGAAATGACCATGGCCGCAAAGGTTCATCAGGATGACTTTGCTCTTGCCTTCTTCCCGTGCTTTCATGGCTTCGTCCACCACGGTGGCAATGGCATGGGTAGCCTCGGGTGCCGGCAGTATTCCCTCGGCCCGGGCAAATTTCACTCCGGCATCAAAGCATTCCAGCTGCTGATGGGCACGTGCCTCTATCAGCTTGTCTTTCAGTAGCTGGCTGACGATCACACCGGCTCCGTGATAACGAAGGCCGCCTGCGTGAATGGGGGCCGGCACGAAGTTGTGGCCGAGGGTGTACATGGGCAGCAGGGGGGTCATGCCGATGGTGTCGCCAAAGTCATATTTAAAGACGCCCCGTGTCAGTTTCGGACAACTGGCCGGTTCGCTGGCAACAAAGCGGATATTCCGGCCCTCAGTCAGGTTCATCTTCAGGAAGGGGAAGGTGAGCCCGGCAAAGTTGGAGCCGCCACCGAAAGGTGCTACCACGATGTCGGGCATATCACCGGCCATTTCCATTTGTTTGACGGCTTCCTGGCCGACCACCGTCTGGTGCATGAGCACGTGATTGAGCACACTTCCCAGAGAGTATTTGGTGTGTTCATCGCTGGCGGCCCGTTCGATGGCCTCTGAAATGGCAATGCCGAGGCTGCCCGGTGAGTCGGGGTCTTTGGCGAGGATGGCCCGGCCCGCTTCCGTTCGGTCGCTGGGCGAAGCATAGACCTTGGCGCCCCAGGTATTCATCAATACCTTGCGATAGGGTTTTTGCTCGTAGCTGATCTTCACCATATACACTTCGCATTCGAGCCCGAAATGCTGGCAGGCAAAGGACAGGGCACTGCCCCACTGGCCGGCACCCGTCTCGGTGGTGATGCGCTTCACGCCTTCCATTTTGTTGTAATAGGCCTGTGCAATGGCCGTATTGGGTTTGTGCGATCCCGAGGGGCTGCCGCCTTCGTATTTGAAATAGATTTTGGCCGGTGTGTCGAGCATTTTCTCAAAATTGTAGGCCCGGTAGAGCGGGGAAGGCCTCCAGAGGCGGTAGGCATCCAGCACCTCTTCGGGAATGTCGATATAGCGCTCTTCCGATACTTCCTGCTTGATCAGTTCCATCGGAAACAAAGGGGCCAGGTCTTCCGGACCGATGGGCTCTTTGGTGCCCGGATGCAGGGGCGGCAACGGCTTGTTGGGCATGTCTGCCATGATGTTGTACCATTGTGTGGGAATGTCTTTTTCAGACAATAGAAACTTGTGGGTTTTCATAGGCATCGTTTAAAGGGTAATTAAATAAGGGTATAGGGTTTGGCAATGCTCAATTGCTATGCCTAAGATAAAATAATTTTGGAAATCCTTCTTCCTTTCTCCGGGCTGTCATGTGCATCGTTCTACTGCCTGCATGGCTTTATTCCCCTCATGCTGCGGAGCATGGCGCCCACTTTGCGGTCGATGGGGAGGCTGAAATCACCGGCAGCGATGCGGGCCAGCGGAATGAATCGAAAAGCTTGGGCGCCTTCTCTATCTTCTTCAAAATCAAAGGCTTCTCTTTTTATTTTTGCCTTGAGCGGCTCCAGCAATTCGACCCGGTAGTAGAGGCTGATGACCTGGCGACCGTCATTTAAAAAGGACGCTACAAAGTCATCGGTGAAGTAAAACTGGGAATGTATGCGAATGGGGACATTCAACTCTTCCAGCCATTCCCGTTTTACACAGTCGGCCGGCCCTTCCCCGGGCTCCAGACCGCCTCCTGGAAACTTGGTGATCTGCTGACCGGCTACCCGCTCATCGCTCACCAGCACTTCCTCTTTTTCGTTGATCCAGATTCCGTATACACGGATGGTAAAACGATCGACCCCTGATTCGACTTGTTCCATTTTTGCTGTTTATGCCTGAAATGTAATCAATATTACAATTTTTCAATTCACAGATTCCGGCCCCTTTCTCTATCTCTTACTTTCTTATTTTTACAAAAAGCCGCCCGAAATGATATTTGACCTTCTTGTGAGCCTGCTCACGCTTACCTTTATGGAGATTGTCCTGGGCATCGATAATATCATCTTCATTTCCATCAGCACCGACAAGCTGCCCGTTCATCAACAAAAGAAGGCCCGGATTGCGGGCATTTCGCTGGCTTTGATGATTCGCGTCATCCTGCTGGCGGCCATTGCCTGGATGGTCGGGCTTACCGCACCCATCGCTTCTTTTCAGTTGCCCGGATGGGTCTCCGGTACAGCCTATGATTTGAGCTGGCACGACCTCATTCTATTTGCCGGAGGGCTTTTCCTCATTGCCAAGAGCACTACGGAAATTCATGCAAAGGTGGAAGGAGAAGACGGGAAGAAAGAGGGCAGCAAGCAAGCGGCCCTGGCCGGAGTGGTTCTGCAGATCGTATTGCTCGATATTGTCTTTTCCTTTGATTCCATCCTCACGGCCATCGGCCTGGTTGAACTGCCGCGGGATGCCGTCAGCCCGATGGAAATCATGCGTTCACTCCCATTCGGGATTATGGTGACGGCCGTGGGCATCGGCATGGCGGTCATGCTTATCTCATCGGGCCGGGTGGCCGCTTTTATCAACAAGCACCCCACGGTGAAAATTCTGGCGCTCTCCTTCCTGCTTCTGATTGGCTTTATGCTCCTGCTCGAAGGCCTGCACATTGATGTGCCCAAAGGCTATATCTATTTTGCCATTTTCTTCTCCCTTTTTGTGGAAATGATCAATATGCGGGTGCGAAAAAAAATTGACAAATAAAGTGAAAATGCCTACTCTGAAGCGGAGAAAAACAGAACTACGGCTATTGTATGAATGAATTGAAATTATTTTGAATTATTTTTAGAGTTAAAGTTTGCCCGTTGAATACCTATCTGCCGTCAAAGACCCCATGCCGGAGCTTGATTTATAAAATGGAAAAACAGGATCAACTCCATGAATGAAAAAAGTTTTTTTGAGGAAATATTGCTCTCCCATATGCCGGGCGCATCGTGGCTGATGAAGCGGGACAATGAGCCGGTTATGTGCTGTGCCTACCGGACGGAGGAGGTCTTGGGCATAGCGGTCGAAGATGTGATAAAAAATCCCTCCCTGCTGGAATCCTGCATCATCAAAGAGGACCGGAAACGGGTGAGGGAGGCTTTCTCGCAGCTTTCGGAGGACGGTGATACGCTCAGCCTCGAGTACCGGATAGCGTTAAATGGCGGCAAAAAGCAGTGGGTGCGCGAAAGCCGTTTTCTGAAGAAAGCCGATGGCGTGCTCTACGAGGGGGCGTCCGTTGTCAACATTCAAAAGGAACTGGCGCATTTTTCGGAATTGGATGCTTCCGATTCTTTGGTTGACAGCATCACAGGACACAACCTGCAGTCGGTATTCCTCCTTGACAAAGAATTGAAAATCATCGGCATCAACCGGGTGGGGCGGCAGCTGATTCGCGAGCTGACGGGCGCTGATCCCCAAATAGGGGATTACATGATGGATTATATTCTGCCTGCCAACAAGGAACCTTTTCTGCGGGGGCTTGCCGAGGCACGGGAACAGGGGAGTGTGCGCTGGAGTACGCGCATGGATGACGGGGGAAAGGAGCGTTGGATGGAAATGTATTATGCCGGTATCAAGGATCAGGAAGGCCGTCTTAAAGGCTTTATCATGACGGCCCGCGATATCACTCTTGAGCGCCTTGAGGAGCTGCGCAAGCGCCAGCAGGATGAATTGTACCGCAATGTAGTGGAAATGGCGCATGACGGCATCTGTATTGTGCAGGACGGCATTTTGCAATATGCCAATCCGATCCTTCGGGAATGGTTGGGTGTGGGTCTGATACCTGCCGAAGAAATACGCATAGACAAATATGTGGAGCCGGAATTTGTGGAGATGGCATTGACCCATCACTATGCCCGCACCAGCGGAGAGGAAGTGCCGCGTGAATATGAAATATCAATCAGGGGGAGAACGGGCAGTCCGATCCCCGTAGAGGTTATCGGCAGTGTAATCAATTACCGGGGCAGGCCGGCCTCGCTGGTGGTGGTCAGAGACCTCAGAGAACGGAAAAAGCGGGAGAAAGAACTGGACGAGGCCCACCGGAAGTTTCAGTCGCTGGTAGAAAAATCACCCCTCGGGATTTATATCTTCCAGAATGATCGTTTTATATACATCAACCCGCAGACGGCATACTTGCTCGGGTTTTCATCGGTTGAAGAGATGGGCCCCGAAATAAACCTTTTCAATTTTATTCACCCGGAAGACATTCCGATCGCCCGGAAAAATATCCGGCAGCGCCTGAAGAACCCGGATCGCAGGATGAGCTACACCCTGCGGGCGTTTCGCAAAGACGGCTCGCAGCGATATATCGAAGTGTACGATATCCTTACAAGCATCAACGGAAAGCCGGCCATTCTCGGAACGATCATCGACAATACCGAAAAAATCATTGCCGAAGAACTCCTCCGGAAAAACGAAGCCATGTACCGGCAGTTCTTTGAAGAAGACATTACCGGTGATTTTGTAATTGCCCCCAACGGCACCCTGCTTCAATGCAACGAACGCTATGTGGAGATTTTGGGCTATGACACCAAAGAAGAACTCTTTGAAGTCACAATGAAAGACCTCTATCCCGAGCCCGGACTCTGCGACCGGCTGATGGGGCTTCTTGAGAAAAAAGGAAAGCTGAGCAACCTTGAGTTGCACATGCTGCGCAAAGACGGGCGCGAAATCATCATCCGGCAAAATGTGGTGGCCGAATTTGACGAAGACGGAAATGTTAAACAAATTAGGGGCTATCTCTATGACATTACCGAGCTCATTGAAGGGCGCGAAAGGATCAGGGAGAACGAGGAACGGCTGAAACTGGCCATTCAGGCTACGGGGCTGGGGCTTTATGATGTGGACCTCGAGGCCAACCGCATGATTGTCAATGAACAATATGAGCTTACTTTCGGTAAGGTGTCCGATCTCTTTACGGATCATGAGATGGAGTGGCTCGGGCGCATTCACCCCGATCATTTTGCCCTGGTCAGCCATGAGTTTGAAAAACTGAAGCAGGGGGAGCAGGACAATTTGTCACTGACCTACCTTATGCGGCTCGGTGAAGAAGAAATATGGGTGCACGAATGGGTGCGTATCATCAGCAGGTCGAAAAACGGAAAAGCCAGAAGGGTGGTGGGCGCCCTCAGAAATGTCACCGATGAGATGAACAAAGAGCTGGAGCGCCTTAATCTCATCGATGAACTGCGCAAGCAAAATGTCAACCTCAAGCAGTTTTCCTACATCGTTTCGCACAATGTGCGCAAGCATGTGGCCAACCTCATGGGCCTTTTTGAGATCATCGAACAACAACTGGTGACTCCCGAAGAGCAGGAGCGCATCTTCCGGATGATCAGCAAATCCATCAAAGACCTCGAGGAGGTCATACTCGACCTCGATGACATACTTTATACCCGTGAAGGCAAAGGAGCACAAACCGAAGAGGTAGACCTCCCGAGAGTGCTCAGACAGGTCGAAAAAACACTGGAAAAAGACATAGGGAAAAGCGGTGCCGAATTGATTTTCAATCTTGAAGTGGAAAAAATTTGGGGCGTAAAGAGTTATATTCAGAGCATCTTTTACAATCTCGTGAGCAACGCCCTGAAATACCGCCACGAAGAGCGCAAGCCCGAGATTCGTATCAGCACCCAACGCATTAATCATATCCTGCGAATCGAGGTAAAAGACAACGGCATCGGCATTGACATGCAGCGGGAAAAGAAAAAGCTATTTGTGCTCTACAGCCGTCTCAATTTCGACCGCGATGGGCGGGGCGTAGGGCTCTATACGGTCAAAACCCAGGTGGAATTTATGGGGGGCAGCATCGATGTGGAGGGGAAGCCCGGTGAAGGCTGTACTTTTATCATTTCTTTGCCTCTAAGTCCGGTACTCTGAGAGGAGCGGCAGGGCGAAGCCCCTCAAAGTACGTATTTTAGCGGGCCATGAATCGCGAGATCCTGCGCCTGGCCATCCCCAATATACTGAGCAATATCACGGTGCCGATGATGGGCGTGGTAGATACCGCACTCATGGGCCACCTGCCCGATGCGCATTACCTTGTTTCGCTCGGTGTGGGCGTGGCCGTTTTCAATTTCGTCTATTGGGGCTTCGGCTTCCTGCGCATGGGCAGCACCGGCTTTGCTGCTCAGGCTTATGGGGCCCGCGATGCGAAACAACTCAGCCTGGTTCTTTTCAGGGCAGGCCTGCTGGGGCTCTTTATTGCCCTGCTGCTCCTGCTCTTGCAGTCACCTCTTTGGGAACTGGGCCGTCTTATTATCCGCCCCGATGCCCTCAGCGCGGAGCATGCCCGGCAATACTTCCATATCCGTATTCTGGCGGCCCCGGCCAATATGCTGCTGCTTGCAATTACGGGCTGGTTTCTCGGCCTGCAAAATGCCTTTTATGCCCTGCTCATAGCCGTATTCTCCAATGCCGTCAACATCGGGCTGAGTATCTTCTTCGTACACTATGCGGGCATGGCCATTGACGGAGTGGCCTGGGGCACGGTGATAGCACAGTACAGCGGACTGCTTCTGGCCCTGTTTCTCCTGATATTCCGCTATCGCTCTTATCTCCCGCTTCCGCAGCTGAAGGAGTTGCTGCACTGGCAGGAGTTGCGGCAGTTTTTCTCCGTCAACGGAAACATATTTATCCGGACCCTCGCACTTATCTTCGTATTTACCTGGTTTACGGCACAGTCATCGCGGCTGGGCAGCGATATTCTGGCGGTGAATACCATTTTTCTTCAGATGCTGGCAGTCGTCAGTTACGGACTCGATGGCTTCGCCTTTGCGGCCGAAAGCCTGACCGGCAAATACATCGGCCGGGGCGACCGGCCGGCCCTGCAGCGCATGATCGCACGTCTTTTTGTCTGGGGCTTTGCACTCTCGGCCCTGCTCTCTCTGGCATATCTGCTTTTCAATGAATCGATTTTGCGATTTTTCACCTCCCATGAAAAGATCATCCGCCTCGCGCAGTCTTTCGGCATCTGGATTATACTGGCACCGCTGGTCAATAATTTTGCTTATCTCTGGGACGGCATCTACATAGGGGCCACGGCCGGGCGCAGCATGCGAAATTCAATGTTGATTGCGGCTTTCGCGGTTTTCGTTCCGCTCGACCTCTTCCTGCAGCCCCTTTGGGGCAATCACGGCCTCTGGCTGGCCTTCACCCTTTTTATGATCGCCCGCGGATTGTACCTCTGGAAAGGATACCGGAAAAATATCCCCGGTTTTCAGTCATAAACCTTCTTTCCTTTTTGCAGCCAGATGCCCCACTTGCGGTTGTAGGCATGTACGCTGTCGGTTTCTGCCGTGTCACGATAAACCGGGTAGCCCCGGTTTTTCCACTCGAAGATGCCTCCGTACAAATTTTCCACATTTTCGAATCCGGCAGCGAGCAGCTTATTGGCCACCACTCCGCTGCGGTATCCCACCGAACAATACACAACGATGGGCGTGTCTTTCGGCAGGTCTTTGACCCGGCTCAGGTCGAAGTCATCGTATCCGACCCAGCGGGCCCCGCGGAGATGGCTCACTTCGTATTCGCGCTTCTCGCGCGCATCGAGTATGATCACATCCCCGGCCTTTTCTTTCAGTTCGGCCACCGAGAGGGTCGCTGCGCCTTTCGGAATCAGGCGCATAAGCATCAGATCATAGGCTTTGTTTTTGATGGGTTGGCAAAAGAGCGGCATAGTGAACAAAGCTCCGATAATTCCGGCAATAATGAGATAACGTGTCATAGCCATGGGATGGGGCATAAAAATAAGACTTTTACGGGAGGGTCATTGCTGCTGCAATTTCCGAAATATAATTTACCGCCTTTGTCGCAGCAATGACATGGAGCAAAAGCTGCGATGTTCTATTTTTGGATGAGATGAAAAATGTCCCGGAAACGCTTCTCTTGATTTTTGCCCGTTCGGCCCGTGCCGAGCAGAAGGAGAAATCGCTCGACCTGCCCCTTTATGCAGGGAGGCGCCTTTTCGCTTCGCTCGGCAGGGAAGTCATCCGAAAAGCCCGGATGAGCGGCATGCCCTGGCTCTTCTGGGACGAGACGCGGCAGGAGGGAAGGAATTTTGCCGAGCGCGTGACCCATGCCGTTTCTTCGGCTTTTGCCTTGGGCTACGAAAACATTATCCTCTTGGGCAACGACTGCCCCGAGCTGAGTGTAAACGATCTGCGTAAAGCCGCAGCAGCCCTTGCCGAAGGCAAAAGCGTTATCGGGCCCGATACGGACGGGGGTGTCTATCTTCTCGGCCTGAAGGCATCCGCTTTCTCGCCCGAAAAATTCAGCGCCCTTCCCTGGCAAAAAGAGCAGCTCTTCCTCACTCTGATGGAAAGCCTCGGGGAGGAAGCCCTGATCCTCGAAAAATACCACGACATCGACAGCCTGTCAGCTCTTGACAAGCTGCGCGGCTCTTACCGTGTGTCGCGCGAGATCAAACGCTTTATTCTGCATCTCTTTTCCCTCCTTGTGAAAATCGATATCCTGAATTCAAATCCCCGCAGCACCCGTCCTTCGCTGCCGATTAAGAAAAGAAGAGGGCCCCCTCTGACCCTTGCCTGACAGCAGCTCCGCCTGCAAGCTTTCAATACACGGTACCTGCCGCCTGCAGGTAAAACGGAACCCTATTAAATATTTTAAAATCTTGGAATGATGAAATCTACCCTGTCATTTGCCGTCTTCTTTTTTTATATCCTCTTCGGCCACGCCCAGTCGGACCTGAAAGTGCTCGTGCGCGAGCTCTCAAGCGGGGAAGCCCTCGAAAGTGTGGAGATTACCCTGACAAATCCGGGCATCGGACTGGAGCTCCGTCTCCGCAGCAACAGCCGCGGAGAAGCAATTTTCAAAGCTTTGCCCGAGCGCAATGACTACCGGCTGCGCATTGCCGAATCGGAAAAATATCTCGGAGAAGAAATAGACGGAATCGACCTGCTGAGTTCGGATCAGCGAAGCATTCAGATCGGATTGATTAATAAGAAGAAACACACATTGCCGGTGGCTGAAATCCGTGCATCCAATACCAGCCGCATCAATACCCGCAATGCCGAGGTTTCCTCGCAGCTCAGCCGCAGCGAGCTGAGCGAATTGCCCGTGGAAGGGCGCGACATCAGCCGGGCGCTCTTCCGCCTGCCCACGGTGGTGCAGTCCACCGGCTTCTACCCCGAAGCCCCCTTTGTCAGCATCAACGGAGCCAACGGGCTTTATACCAATTACCTGATTGACGGAATGGACAACAACGAGCAGTTTCTCGGTGGCATGAAATTTCCCATTCCCGTGGGGATGGTGCGCAACATCACGGTCTATTCCAACAACTATTCGGCCGAGTACGGGCTCAGCGGCAACGGAGTTATCAATGTGATGAGCAACTCGGGCAGCAACGAATTCAAGGGCGAGGCCTTCCTGATCACACGACCGGGGCCCGTGATTGACGGCAAATCGCAGTTTGCCCAGCGCGATCTCAGCGGCAACTTCGTAAAGGACGGTTATCAGCGCTACCAGGGAGGCTTTGGATTTGGCGGTGCCCTCAAAAAGGACAAGAGTTTTTATTATGTCAATGCCGAGCACACCTATGACCTGAAAGACAACCTGCTGAACTCTCCGGCACTCGGGGTCAACGAGACGCTGCGCGGCAGCAACCGCTTCAACTACCTTTCGGCCCGCCTCGATCAGCAGTGGAACAGCCGCTGGCGCTCCACCTTACGCATGCACCTCGGCCAGCGACAGATCGAGCGGCAGGGGGGCGGCCTCGATGGGGGCGTGACCTTCCCTTCGGCCGGGTCCGTACAGGATCAGAATTCTTTTATTGCAGCCTGGCAAAACAGCTACGTGAAAGGAAATTTTGCCTCGTCAAGCAATGTGCAATACAGCCGCTATCGATGGAATTATGCGCGTCCGCGCAATGCAGCCGCTCCGCAGACGCTCGTCCTCGACCCGTCAGAGCAGACGATTGCCATCCTCGGCCATCCGGGCTATTCTTTCGACTCGCGGGAGAATACCCTGCAGTTTCAGCAAAAGTTCTCATTTTATCTTGACCGCCATACCATCAAGGTGGGAGCCGAAGTGCTGAGCAGTGCCCACGAGCTCTTCGGTGGCCTCAATCCCAATGGCAATTATCTTGTCAAATTGAACGCCAGTCAGCTGGCCGCCCTCGCTGCCAGCGGCAAAGGGGCCTCGCTCGATGTGAATGACATTCCTCCCGATGCGGAGGTGCTGCAATACAGTGTCGAGTTGCGACCTTCTTCGTTCGGAGCTACACAAAATATCTTCAGCATTTATTTCAATGATGAATGGGCGGTGAACGAAAAGCTGAATCTCTCGCTGGGGCTTCGCTGGGATTATGACAACCTGAGCCGTGGGGCCGCTGCCACGGGCGACTGGAACAACCTGGCCCCCCGTCTGAGCTTCAACTACAAACTCTCTGCCCGCACTTCGCTGCGCGGGGGTTATGGAATATTCTACGATAAGATCGTCTATGCCATCTACAGCGATGCGCTTCAGCAAAATACGAAATCTGCCGACTACAAAGCCCAGCTCACCCGCCTGAAGGAAGACGGCTACCTGCCGGCCACGGCCGATGTGGAAGCCATGACCTATGAAGGCAATCTTGCGGCTTCCTTTGGCAGCGTGCCCTACCTTCAGGGTCCCGGTGCCGCACAACTGGCCCCGCTGCGCGAAAGCATCTTCAGCAATGAAAGGCGCATTCTCAATCCCTACGGCTACGACAACCCCTACACCCATCAGTTTTCTTTGGGCTTGCAACACCAGGTGAGCAGGCATGTAAAATTTTATGTGGACCTCATGCACAACCGGGGCGAAAAACTCTTCCGCCTGGTGGATGTAAATACACCGGCTCCCTGGCCCATCGATCCGGAAAACGTGCAAATCAGAAGTCAGACGGATGCCGATGCCGGCCGCAGGGTACCCGTCCTGTATGACGATGCCGGGCGGCCTTTTGCCCTCAGCGGCAGCGATACCCTCCGGGGCATTGCACGCAATATCACCATGACCGAGACGGGCGGCAGTTCGCGCTATTGGGCGGCATCCTTCAATCTGCAGAAAGACCGCGGAAAAGACAACTACGCCTATCGCCTGATCTACACCCTCTCGCGCCTGCGCAACAACACCGATGACATCAACTTCAAAGCGCAGGATGCCAACCGCTTTGACGATGAATGGGGCCCATCGCTCAACGACCGCACCCATGTGATCAACTCGATTTTCTATTTCTGGCCCCTCGATCGCCTGCATGTTTCGCTGGCCGGGCTGCTGCAAAGCGGGCAGCCCGTCAACCGCATACCCGATGCCACCCTATATGGCACTACGGATCTGAACGGGGACGGCCGGGCTTTCGGTGCGTCTTATGTGGGCAACAGCGACCGCGCTCCGGGCGAAGCACGCAACAGCGACCGCCTGCCCTGGTCGGTGGTCTTCGATGCGGGCATTCAATATGACCTGCCCCTGGCAGGCAGGAAGCTCGAGCTCCGCATGGATGTCTTTAATATCTTTAATGCACAAAACCTGAGCGGATATGCCAACAATGCCACCCAAAGCAATCAGATACAGGTGGGGCCGGCTTCGAGCGGTGTGCTTGTGCGCAAAAATGCCGGCCCGCCCAGGCAGTTCCAGTTCGGTATTCGCTATGCTTTCTAAAGGGAGGGTCATGAGAAAGCGAACCACAAATAAGCCGGCTGCCGGGCGGATGGGCCTGGCAGCCCTGTTCATCCTGGCTTTCTTATCGGGCTCGTGCCGGCAGGCCGGCAGCAGAGAGGCGAGAGACCCTTTGCAGATGAGCTGGGAAGAAGTGCTGCAGGAAGCCCGCGGCAGCAGCGTCCACCTCATGATGTGGCAGGGCGACCCCTTCATCAACCGCTACATGAATGAATACGTGAAGCCGAAACTCGACAGCCTCTACGGCATCCGGCTTGTGCTCCTCGAAGGCCAGGGCAACCGCATCGTCAGCCAGGTGATGACCGAAAAAGAAGCGGGCATCCGAAGAGGCGGCATCGATATGGGCTGGATCAACGGGGAAACTTTTTACCAGCTTCGCCAGATTGACGGCCTCTTTGGCCCCTTCGTAGAGAAGCTGCCCAACAGCCGCTATATCGACTTCGACAATCCCTTCATCGCCTTCGATTTTCAGCAGGCCGTGGAGGGCTATGAATGTCCCTGGGGCAATGTGCAGCAGGTGATTATTTACGACTCCCTGCGGGTGCCCGATCCGCCCCGGAATCTGGAGGCACTGGCCGCTTATCTCAAGGCGCATCCCGGCACTTTCACCCTCTCCAACGACTTTACGGGCATGACCCTTCTCAAGGCTTTTCTGGTGGAGCTGGCCGGCTCGCCCGATACTTTTTACGGTGCCTTTCGCGAGCAGACTTATCTGAAATACAGCGGCATGCTCTGGGATTGGATCAACGGGCATAAAAAATATTTCTGGCGCAGGGGAGAGACTTTTCCGGATGCCGTGGCGCCCCTGCATCAGCTCTTTATCAGCGGGGAGCTAAACTTCAGCATGAGCAACAACGATGCGGAAGTGGACAACAAGATATTGCAGGGCCTCTTTCCCGAAACTACGAGGGCCTATGTGCCCGATCACGGCAGCATTCAAAACTCTCACTACATGGGCATTATGGCCAACGGGGCCAATAAGGCCGGTGCCATGGTGCTGGCCGATTTTCTGATCTCGCCCGAGGCGCAGTGGCGCAAGGCCGATCCGGCCGTCTGGGGCGATGGCACGGTACTGGCCACGGAAAAACTTCCTCCGGAGTGGCAAAAGAAATTTGCCTCCATACCTCATCGAAAGTATTCGCCCGGGCGGGCGGAGATCGGGAAAAAAGCCATTCGTGAATTTGATGCGGAATATATGATCCGTCTTTATGAGGATTTTAGAAAAAAAGTCATTGAAAATTAGATACCTCCACCGGAAAGCGGGGCTGACACTGCATGTCCTGCTTACTTTGCTGCCACTTGCAGCGGGGGCCGTCTATGCCCTGCTCTACAGTGTCGGGCTGGCCGGCAGCCTGGCTGCGGGTTTTACCCTTCGCTACTGGGAATCACTCGTCAGCCGGGGTACGCTGTGGCAGACTTTTGCTTACAGCGCCTACATCATGGGGGTCTCCATAGTGCTTTCCTATGCATCGGCCCTGGCAATGGTGATTTCCGCTCGCGGAAGGCTGATGGAGAGAAAGGGCAGTCGCATCTTTTACCTTCCCCTGGCCATGCCGGCCCTCGTGCTGGCTTTTTTTGCCTTTCGTTTTCTCAGCGGAGGCGGCTGGCTGGCCTCCCTGGCATTCGGCAGCGGCTTGATTGCTTCTCCGCAGGAATTTCCCGAATTGGTTAACGATCCCTACGGACTGGGAATCATCTTCGTGCATTTCCTGCTGGCTTTTGCCTTTTTCAGCATTTATCTCGACCGGGTGTATGCAAATGAGCGCATCGAAGAACAGGTGCAGAGTGCACAACTCCTCGGTGCCGGATACAGGCAGAGTCTCAGGCGTGTGGTGTGGCCCATGATCCTGCGCAAAACCTGGCCGGCCATCAGCCTTTACGGACTCTTTGTCTTCGGGTCTTACGAGGTGCCTCTGCTGCTGGGACGCAGTACGCCCGAGATGCTGTCGGTGAGGATCGTCCGCATGCTCAGCAGGTTTAATCTCGATGACCGGCCCGAAGCATTTGCCATTGTCTTTGCCTACATGATGCTCACCGTGCTGCTGGTTTTTCTTCTTCGCAAAAGCAAAGGAGGCCTGAGATGAAGCCCGTCACCGGAAAAATATTGTGGGCTTTGCTGGCCAGCCTCTTTGTTTTGCCTGCTGCCTATCTGCTCTTGCTTTCATTTTCGGCTTCCTGGCATTTTCCCCTGCTCTTTCCCGATGCACTGACCGGGAAATGGTGGAGCCTGGGTTTCACTTCGCGATTTGCACTTCTCGGGAGCATGGGCCTTTCGCTGGGCATAGCGGCAGGCGTCAGTCTTCTAAGCACCTTCGCTGCCTTTTTCAGCTCCCGCTGGATGGCCCTGAGCCGCTACCGCAGCGCCTTGCTCCTGTCGGCCTACTTTCCCTTTGTGCTTTCACCGGTGGTGCTGGCTGCCGCCACCTATATTTTCTTTGTACGCCTGGGCTGGAACGGCACGGTGGCCGGAGTGGCTTTCGCTCATTTTCTCATTGCCTATCCCTATGCGGTTATCCTCTTTTCGGGCTACTGGAACGAGCGCCTGCTGACCATGGATGCCCTTGCCGCCACCCTCGGAGCCGGTTCTTTTCAGCGCTATCGCAGGGTGCTTTTTCCGCTTTCCCGCGGAGTGCTGGCCCTGGCACTTTTTCAGACTTTTCTTATTTCCTGGTTTGAATACGGTTTGAGTTCCTACATCGGCCTGGGGAGGGTGCCCGTACTCACTGTGGAGGTGTACCGCTATATTTCCGAAGCCAACCCGCATGTGGCGGCCGTGGCATCGCTGCTTCTTGTTTTTCCGCCCCTGCTCATGCTTTGGGTCAACAAACGCTTTTTAATCCGCCTGATCTGAATGAAAGGACATGAATGAAACGAATATGCTGAAAGTAATAAAGCTCAACAAGTCATACGGAAAAGAAAGGGTCCTGCGGGATTTGTCTTTTTCGCTTCGCGAAGGGGATATCCTGAGCATTCTGGGCCGTTCGGGCAGCGGCAAAACCACACTGCTCAAGATTCTGGCCGGACTGAAAGAGCCCGATGGCGGGGAGGTGCTGCTGCGGGGGCAGCCGGTGCTGCATCTGCCGCCACAAAAGAGAGGCATGGTCTACCTTTATCAGGAAACCCTTCTTTTCCCTCATCTCAATGTATTTGAAAATATGGCCTTCGGCCTCCGGGTGCGCAAAATACCCGGGAGCGAAATCCGCAAGCGGACGGAGCAACTGCTGCACGAGCTGGGCATGGCCGGGCACAGCGCTAAAATGCCGGAGCAACTCTCGGGCGGGCAGCAGCAGCGTGTGGCCTTCGGCAGGGCGCTCATCATCAATCCTTCTCTGCTGCTCCTCGATGAGCCTTTCGGAAAGCTCGACAGCCGCACGCGCGAAGAGATGCAGGAGCTCTTTCTGCGCATATGCCGCGAGCACCGCATCAGCGTGCTTTTCGTAACGCACGACCTGAAAGAGGCCCTTTGCATGGGCGATCGCATTGCCCGCATGGAGCAGGGACAATTGAAAATGTATGCAAAGCGCAGTGATTTTATCCGCGATGCAGCCACGGGGGCAAAAAAGGAAATGGATTTCTGGACCGGAATACGGGAAGAAAGCAAGATGAAAAACAACGAGCAATGAAAGACAAGCAAATAAAAAAAGACAGCCGCGATTTTGATCATTGCGAGTCGATTTACTGGGTGTTCACCCAGCTCTGCAACGATCGCTGCGATCATTGTTACAACATGAGCGGCCCGCAGGGAGCCCGCCTCAGCGAAGCCGAGTGCATGGCCATCATCGATAACCTGCCCGGGCGGATTGACCGCCTCATCCTTTCGGGGGGCGAGCCGCTGGCCGAGCGGAAGCTGCTCTATGCCATCCTCGACCGCCTCGGGGAAAAATACGGGGGCAAGACACAGATCATGCTGCAAACCAATGGCGACCTGATGACCGGGGAGCGCCTCGATCTTCTCCTCGAAAAAGGGGTCACACGTATTGACATTGCCAGCATCGACCGCTATCACAAGAAAAAAGGCGAACGCATGGAATGGCTGCGCCAGCTCTTTCTTTCACGCGGTATGAGCGATGAAGAAACCGAGCCCCTGGTAAAGAAAGAAAACTACATAAAAAAAGAAGGGGCCAGTTTCGGATTTTGGGGAGCTACCGAAGACATGTGGCTCGGGGGCAACTGGGCGCGCGGCAGGGCCCTGCAAAAGGGCATCTGGTATCAAAATCCGGATCATAACTTCTGTGCCGTCCTCTCCGGGGGCATCGGATTCCTTACGGGGCAGGACGATATTCCGCAGGAAGTGAGCATACAACTCTGGCAGATCAATCCCTGCTGCCCCGGCACCAAAGATGCGCTGGGCGATGCCCGAAAGGAAAAAGTGGCCGATGTGCTGGCGCGCCTGTCCGGCCATCCGGTATTCGAAAAGATCAATGAAGGCGACCCCCTGGGCATGGGCGAGTCGCTCGGCATCAGCCGCGAGTATGCGAAGAAACGCACGAAAGATTTAAAAAATATCTGCCTCTGGTGCGATGAATTCTTCGAAAAACACTACGATATGAAGCGGATGTGCGCAAAAAAAGATGAAAACAGTGCAAGGCTATAAAGATTTATTAAAAATATTTCAGGCATCTAATATTTTAATAAAAAGGATATAAGTAATTTTAATATAGTTTATTAAGAATAAAATATATATTGCATATATGTTGATGAAATTTCTATGTGTAAAATAAAATTGATAAATTTATTTTGTTTTAGTTGCTTTTTTGCTTTTTTTAGTACATAGAATATTTCGGAATGGGACAAGTGTGAATATTGCTTTTTTCCGATGTCTAAAACACTATATTCATCAGCAGAATGCAAATATTTTGCGTCCTGCTTAATATTTATTAATAATGAAGAAGCATTTTTTTATAGCTGTTTTCATACTGTTCTTTGCAGTTACCTTGTTTCCACAGAACTTGCATGAGCTAAAGCAAAAAAGAGACTCAATACTTCCCTTTAAGGAAAAGCTGCACGAATTGTTTCAAGACTCCATAAGAGCCGGTGTGGAGTCGGATTATATATACCTCATATTACTGCCTCCGGGTATGTGCCCTCGTTGCGAGGGGCTTATAACTCCTTCTATTGAACAAATAAAGAAATATGATTCAACTTCAAAGATTATAATTGCCGCAAGCTACCCACGTATGTCTTCCCTGATCAAGTACCTTGCTGAGCACGGCTTAAATGCGGATGCTTTTTGGCTTACAGAGGGAGAAAGCAGTGAAATATTAGACGATTTCTGTTTTACTACCGGCTTTATGCAGGTGCCTTATTTGACAAAGATCAATGTGAACAGTGGCTTGATGGTGTATTCCGCATCATATCTGGGAATGTACCTTAATGATTCTCTTATTCGGCAAATTGTTGAAAGTAGTGATAGCCCCGATTTTATAATTGAACAATGTCCAGGAGAAGAAAAGCGAAATATAAGGGAAGAGTTACATGAATCGGTGCTCTTTCCTTCGGACTCTATTCTATTAATAGACACTGTTGCCGGTATTCCTTCCGGCATTACGGATATGAAGATTAATCAGGGTGCATCATCTTTTGTGTTTCATGACAGATTAACTTTGGAAATATTGAATTATGAAAAGATCAGTAATCACCGGGCAGTATTGAGAACTATTTTAAAACCGGGAGAAAAGGAGAAGCAGCTTTTTATTGACCGGGATATGACTGAGAGCGTATTGCTTTTTCTTGAGCATGCAGGCATGCTTCGATCCATGTATTTCAATGCAGAATTTAGCGGCATTGAAAAAATCTTAATATCAGCTTCTTTGCCATATGTTTTTATGGAGGATGAGGAAACAGTTTCGTACTACAATGAGGCGGTAATATTGGAGAAGGATATCATTTCAGGTGAGATAGATAAGGTATTACGCATTGATATTGACAAGAGTGGCGAATTTGCGGTGGATCATACCAAATTTATAATGTCTGCTGGCGACAGTATATTTCTACTACCGGTTCAAAAGGGTTTTCCTAATGTTGGTACGGTTATGGAATTGACACCGAATGATACGATTCAAAATCCGTTTGTCGATGGTTTTTATAAGAATGCACCTCTGTTTCAGCGTTATGTGTTGCATTCTGAGCACCTTGAGCCACAGGATTTTATTGGTGAAATTGATTCAATTTATCGCAATTATCATTTGGGATATTCCTTTGTTACCCCTTTTTATATGGAGTTTGGCGATACTGTACTGATGTCATCCGGAAATTCAGGTACACTGAGACTCTATCTGGATGATAAATTATTAACTACTCTTCAGGTTTTTAATGTCGAAATAGATTCTTCTGCAATTAATTTTGATAGAAAAAAGGTCGACCCTTTGGAATACATTATGAGTTTTTCTGACTTCTTTGATAAAAGAATTGTAGATGCTGAAATATTGGGAGATAACTTATTTGTTCTTACAAAGGACAATAAGAGCTATTACTTAAAAAGGTTCAATAAAATGAGACCGATGAATAACTCATACTATCTTCCAGAAAGAATGGGGAGTATGAAATTGAAAGTTGCGAAGTTCAACTCTGATCGGGGAAATTCGCTACGGATTTATGCAGTTTACGAATCCTCACGGGAAAGTAAGATTTATATGTTCTCAATTCCTGCTGAAAATTAAAGTAAGAATCTAAGAGCATCATACGGGACGGGTTTAAAAATCAATCGCTAGCTCTTTACATCTTCAATCGAATGAAGTGTCTTTGCGTAAGAAAGGCGGAAGATTGATTAGGATCTGCGCTTGCGCTTGTGGCGCATGCGGTCTCTTTTTTCCTTTCCGCGATAGTGGCTGTTGCCGTTGCGTTTCTCCGTGGGAGCCTCGGCCAGGGCCACCCGCAGCGAACGTCCCTTGTGGTGGCTGCCTTCAAAGGCGGCCAGTACCTGGCTCGAGTAGCTGCTGTCCACTTCAAAAAACGAGAAACTGTCTTTGATATCAATGGCACCTATGGAGATATCCCGGTCGTTGGTGTTCTCGTTGATCATGCCGATGAGGCGCGTGGGGATGATGCCGTCTTTCTTGCCGACATTCATAAAGAAGCGGGTGTAGCTGCTGCTGCGGCTTCTTCCTCTTCCGCTGCCTTCCTCGCTGCGGCTGCGTCCCGTTCCGTCTCTTCGCGATTTGCGTCCGCTGTCATCGTTGAGGTCGGGGCTGTTTTTGTAGTATTCCAGAAAACGGTTGAACTCCAGGGATACGAATTGCTTGATGATGTCCTCCTTGCTCAGCCCGTCCAGTTTCTGCATGACCTCATCCATAAACGGGGCAATCTGCTCCTCGTTCACTTCCGCTTTTTCCATGCGGTCGATCAGTTTGAAGAGCTGCCTGCCGCAAATTTCCTTTCCGCTGGGCACCGGCAGACGTTCCACTTTCTTGCCGATCATTTTTTCGATTTGCGATATGCGGCTTTTTTCGCGGTAGTGGATGATCGATACGGCCACACCCGATTTGCCGGCCCGGCCCGTACGGCCGCTGCGGTGGGTGTACACTTCCACATCCTCGGGGAGGTTGTAGTTGATCACATGGCTCACATCGTCCACATCAATACCGCGGGCCGCTACATCGGTGGCCACCAACATCTGTATGCTTTTGCTGCGAAAGCGCTTCATCACATGGTCGCGCTGCGATTGCGACAGCTCGCCATGAATGGCATCGGCACTGTAGCCGTCTTTGATGAGCTTTTCGGCTATATCCTTGGTCTCGCGCCTGGTGCGGCAAAAGACAATGCTGTATATGTCGGGGTTCATGTCGGCAATGCGCTTGAGTGCCGGATAGCGGTCGCTGGCATGCACCTGGTAATAGACGTGCTGCACATTGCGGGCGCCCGAGTTTTTGCGGTCTACCGTGATTTCCACGGGATTGTGCATGTAGCTGGACGCAATGCGGGCCACCTCTTTGGGCATGGTGGCCGAAAAGAGGAGCGTGCGTTTTTCGTCCGGAGTGCTTTCGAGGATGCGGTCGATCTCTTCGCGAAAGCCCATGTTGAGCATCTCATCGGCTTCGTCCAGCACCACGGTGCGGATTTGCGAGATGTTGGCGGCTTTGCGCCCGATGAGGTCAATCATACGGCCCGGTGTGGCTACGATGATCTGGGCGCCCCGTTTGAGCGCGCGTATCTGGGTCTCCATGCTGGCACCGCCATAGACGGGCACCACGTGAAGGTCTTTCTTGTATTTCGAAAATTCCTGCAGGTCTTTGGTGATCTGAATGCAAAGTTCGCGTGTGGGTGCCAGCACAAGGGCCTGCACCGTTTTGCTGCCCGTATCCACCTGCTCAATGACAGGCAGTCCGAAAGCAGCCGTCTTGCCCGTGCCGGTCTGTGCCAGCCCTACGATGTCGTTGTCGCTGCTTAAAACCCGGGGGATTACTTCTTTCTGAATGGGGGTGGGGTCGGTAAAACCAAGGGCTTCGACCGCCCTCAGTAGTTCGGGCGATAAGCCCATGGTACTAAAACTCAATAGATTGCTATTTAAAAATGAGCTGCAAAAATACGAAAAATAAACGGGAGTGTATTCAGAACGAATGAAATACTTGTCTTTACACTGTTTCCTGACTGCCTGCTGAGCTTATGATTCCGGACACGACCGGCACAGATGAGAACATGACACGGCAGATATCAGTCCGGGCCAATTGACGTATAATAAATATCTTTGAGGATATATGATAAAACGGATATTCCATTGTCATACCGCTTGAAAGGCATGCACGGAATCCGAAAAATGCCGGAATGATGATCAATCTGCCCTTGCGAAGAAAAGAAAAGAACGGTCTGCTTCTCATCCTTTGGGTGATCGGACTCCTGTCTGCCGCCTCCTGCCGTCTTCCCTTTTTTCACGGCAAGCGGGAAACGGTGATCTCCAACAGCGGATTTATTGCGGATGCCGATGCCATGCACAGGGCCATGGAGGCCGAACTGAAGGTCTATGACTTCCAGCCCGGTGAACGCATTGCCGATATCGGGGCTTCCACAGGCTGGTTCGAGGGGTATTTGCTGATTCGCTTCGACAGCCTCACGATTTATGCGCAGGACATCAGCCCCTACACAAAAAGAAATCTCCGCATGGTAACGGAAAAGTACCGCACGCTGCGGCCGGGCCCGGACCGGAACCGGGTAGTCGCAGTCAGAGGACGAAAGAAACGGAGCCGCCTGCCCTCTGATTATTTTGACAAGGTCATTGTCCGAAAAACTTTTCATCACTTCGGACATCCCGATGCGATGTTGCAGGATATCCGGAAAATCATGAAAGACGATGCCCTGCTCTTTGTCTACGAGCCCTGTGCGGATACTGCCTTTTATGACGCATCGGACCAGGCATGGATCTACGACCGGGAGGAGCTCATGCGGATTTTCGGGCGCAATGCTTTTGTGCTCACGGCTGAATATGAAATGATAGACGGGCCGGGCAATGCGCCTCCCTGGTGGCACTTCGATCCCGGGCATCTGAACACATACAGGCTCTATGTTTTTCGAAAAACCGGACCATGATCGAAAGATGCCGCCTGATTGAATTTCGATCGCTCAGCCTTACCGGCCCAGTTTTAAAATCTGCAGGGCGCCCCAAATCACGACTATAAAGACCAGAAGGCCGATGATCAGGTCGGGCCAGGCCGAGCCGAGGGCATAGACCAGCAATCCGGCTGCAATGACGCCCAGATTGATGACGATGTCGTTGGAGGTGAAGATCAGGCTGGCCTGCATGTGGGCTTCCTCTTTGCTTTTCGATTTTTGCATCAGATAGAGGGAATAGGCATTGGCCAGCAAGGCCAGAAGCGATACCGTGATCATGGTTTGGAAGTCGGGCGGGGCCTCCGAAAGAAAGAAGCGCCTCAGCACTTCGGCAAATCCGCTCAATGCCAGCAGCAGCTGAAAATATCCGGCCAGGCGGGCAATTCGCTTTTTCCGGACCAGGGAGCGGCCTACGGCCAGGAGACTGATGCCGTAGACGAAAGAATCGGCCAGCATGTCGAGGCTGTCGGCCACAAGGCCCATGGAACGGGAGAGAAGACCGCTGCCCATTTCGATGAGAAAGAAGACGAAGTTGATGGCAAGCACGGTCAGAAGCAATTTTTTTTGATCGGCATGCTCCGCGAAGTCCTCTTTCCCGCTCTCCTCGCTTTGCAACAGGCTTTCGCCAAGGTGCAACCCGGCAAGGGCTTTTACGATGGGAGTGATTTCGCCATCGTGATAAACGGTCAGCTGGCGCTGCGCAAGGTCAAAGTCGAGATGCCGGATCTCCTTCAGGCCTTCCAGCCGGGCACGGATCAGGGCTTCCTCAGCCGGGCAATCCATCTTCCGGATTTTGAAGCTTGTCTTTTTCATTCATTGATTTTGAGCTTCGCTATGCGAAGGCTGCCGTAAAATTAGGCACTGCTGCGCAGGCTATGGCCAAAGGGGCACTTTTTTCATGCAGGGCCTTCCGGCCTGATTTTATTGCTTATGTCTGCAACAATGCCCGGAAGCTGTTGCAAAGCTCCTTTTTTCAACTTGAAATAATTCACAAGGGCTCCGGTGCCTGAATAGGAGATTGTCCCGTTCTTTTGGGCCGGGGAGGAGTATAAAAAAAGCCGGGCAGCTGCCCGGCTTTCGTGGTGACCGCGGAAGGACTCGAACCCTCAACCCTCAGAGCCGAAATCTGATGTTCTATCCAATTGAACTACGCGGCCGTTTTCTTTAAAACTTGTGCAAAATTAAAGCAAAAACAGGGAAAGTTCATCTTTAATTCCCGCTTAAAACGGAAGCGAGGCGAGGGCAATGCGCAGTTCGCGCTGAAAGTGAAAGGGACAACGAAGCAAGGGCGCGGGATCATCGCAGACGAGCGGATAGAGGAGGAGCCCGCCCGGGAAGAGGCTGTCGTTGTGAGCGATAAGCGGCTCATCGGGGCGGCTGCTTATCAATTGCAGGGGCATGTGCAGGGTACGGAGGATGGCGGCTCCCTCGTCACGGTAGGCGCTGTGGCTCTTCCGTGCTGAACGGACTCTCGGGCAATCCATCGCATCGCCTCCATATATGCCCGGTACCCCGAGAGAGTCGCTGCCTGTCGAAAGGAAGTCTGAAAATCCGTTGACGGAGATGATGCCGGCAATGCGTGCAGAATCAGCGGCCCGGGCTGCCAGCATGCTGTAGTCGGCCGAGGCATAGCCCACCAAAGCTGCCCTGCGAATACCGCTGGCATCCATCACACGAAAAAGCAGCCGGGCCATGACGGTGGGCGTCACTTCGGCACTTCCCTCCTCTGATTTGCCGTATCCCGGTGGGTCGAAGCGCAGAATGCTGTATTCCTCCGTCAGAAAGGGGACGATGCTGTCCCAGATACCAAGTGATGAGCAGCGCCCGGGCATGAGTACAACGGCCTTTTTTCCCGCACCGGTTTTTTCAAAATAAATTTTGCTGCCGTCTGAGGCCACAATGTATCCGCTTTGTTTTTCTCCTATGCGGGGCCCACATGCCGCGAGCAGGAGCGAAAGGGCAAGGAGGAAAAAAGGAACTGCCGGTGCTTTGGCTGTGCGCGGATTCATGCTGCAAATATCCTCAAAATTAGGCTGAAACGCTTCGCTTCCACCCCTGGCAGAAAAAGAAAATGGCGGATTTCATTCCTTTTACGGCACGAATATGCGCTTCTGCTCTTTTACAATATCTTTGACGCCCGGAAAGCCATGCTGCACTACACCCGATATATTTGCCACGATGAAGCCCCGTGGGTGACCTTTGTTCACGGAGCAGGCGGCAGTTCCTCTATCTGG
>JALSIH010000044.1 GCA_026981615.1 Chitinophagales bacterium | reverse complement strand
CGGGTGGAAGACTTTCAGGCCATTACGGGCAAAGGAGTCCGCGGAGTGCTTGACGGCCTGCAACTCGTAGTCGTCAGTCCGGGCTATCTGCGCGAGAAAGGCCTCCCCCTGCCCGAAGAGGCCGGAGGCAATGAAGCCGAAACGGTGGTATTCCTCATGGTCGATGGAAAGATAGCCGGATTTCTGGCCCTGGCCGATGAAATCAGGCCCGAATCATATGATGCCGTCAAAACCCTTCAAAAACACGGCATCAAGGCGCTGATGGCCACGGGCGATAATGAAAAAGTGGCCAAAGCCGTCAGCGATACGCTGGGACTTGACGGATTCTATGCCGGTGTATTGCCTCACCAGAAAGTGGAGATCGTGGAAAAACTCCAGGCCGAAGGTGAATTTGTAGCCATGACCGGTGACGGGGTCAACGATGCTCCCGCACTGGCCCGGGCCGATGTGGGCATTGCCGTGGGATCGGGAACCGACATCGCAGCCGAAACGGCCGATATCATTCTGGTAAAAAGCAATCCGAAAGACATCCTGCGCCTCATTCTCTTCGGAAAGGCCACCTACAAAAAGATGATACAAAACCTCATCTGGGCCACGGCCTACAACGTAGTGGCCATTCCACTGGCAGCAGGGGTGCTTTACTATCAGGGCATCGTGCTGGGACCGGCTGTGGGAGCGGTTTTCATGAGCCTGAGTACGGTCATTGTGGCCTTCAATGCACAACTGCTCAAAAGAAGCATGAAACAATAACACCCCCTATGTACACCCAAGATTAATTCATTCACACTAAAACTTTTTAATTATGAAAGCTTTAAAGATTTTTTCGATGTTTGCGGCCCTTTCGGCCCTTCTTTTTCTCGCTTCCTGTTCCTCCGCTCCTTCTGCCGAAAAAGCCTTGCAGGATGAGCAGTTTCGTAGCGAACTCTTTGACCAAATTGCCGGAAACCATGCCTACATGACGGAGTTCATGCAGAAAGCCATGAAGCACGAACACGGTAAAATGATGATGATGCAAAACAAAGAGATGATGGGCATGATGATGCAAAACAAAGAAGGCATGATGAGCATGATGAAAGAGCGCCCGGAGATGATGCAGGGCATGATGAAAAACATGATGGCCATGTGCAAAAAAGACAGCAGCATGTACGGCAAGATGGGCGGCATGATGATGCAGGACAAAGGCATGATGCAGCACATGATGAAGATGATGCATGAAAAAGGCATGATGAGCAAAGACTGTATGATGCAGGCCATGAACAAGATGAAAGACATGCCCGACATGGAAGGGATGGACATGGACCACGACATGGGCGGAGACGGCCACATGGATGGCCACGAACATTAATTATTCACTCTAAAATCAATATATCATGCATTGGATGAACGGTCATTACTGGGGCATGCATTTCTGGTGGTGGGTCTTTTGGGTAGTTCTTTTGCTCATCATTACGTATCGTCTGATCCGGGACAGCGATGAGAAAAAAAGCCCGGTAGATCCGCTGGAAATACTGAAACGCAGATATGCCAGAGGCGAAATCAGCAAGGAAGAATACGAAAAGATGAAAAAAGACTTGGAGTAAATCTTCCGCTGTCAAACAGGGAGTTGCAGGGATACCAACTATTCCTGCAACTCCTTTTTAAAACACTTGCGCTTACGTACTCTTCTGAAAGTCAATGGCTACTTTGTAAGTAGGATCTTCCATGACATTGACATCAATTATCTCCTCGGCATTTTTCAGCAGTTGCCGGCAGTCCGGACTGAGGTGTTTGAGATGCAGCTTTTTGCCGGCTTTCAGATATTTGCCGGTAATCTTATTTAGCGCTTCGATGGCCGACATATCCACCACCCGGCTTTCTTTGAAATCGATGACAACTTCATCCGGGTCGTTCTGTACATCAAATTTTTCGTTGAATGCACTCACCGATGCAAAAAAGAGCGGGCCGTACATTTCGTAGTGTTTGACCCCGTGCTCGTCCATGTATTTTCTTGCCCGGATGCACCTGGCATTGTCCCGGGCAAAAACCAGGGCTGCAATGACAGCGCTAAAAAGAGCTATAGTATAAGCATTTGCTTAATTATTGAAACATATTCTTAGCTTTGTGTATTTAAGAATACTCTTAAATTATGACAAAGAAAACAATGACTTGCATTCGCCTGCTCGCTGATGAGGTGCAGATACGGCAATGCAAAGAAGACCTCAAAGAGACGGGTGCAGAACTGGAACGCATGTCGTCCACGCTGAACCTGGCCGGCAATGCCGTGCGTTTAAAGATTCTCTATCTCCTTAAAAGAGAAGAAGAAATGTGCCCGTGCGACCTGAGTGATGTCCTTGAGATGACTGTACCGGCTATCTCCCAGCACCTCCGAAAGCTAAAAGACGGAGGCCTTGTGGAGGGGAAAAAAATCGGACAAACGGTTTTTTATTCGCTCAGTGGAGCAGAAAAAAATTTATTGGACCATCTCTTTTCAAGTATTCAATCTCAAAAAGTAGCAAGCCATGAAGAATGAAAAAAAATCTACCGGGATGCTTCTCACCGGCCTCGTCACGGCTATTTTGGCCTCCCTTTGCTGCATCACACCGGTCCTCGCCCTCATAGCCGGGATTTCGGGGGCCGCATCCGCTTTTTCGTGGATAGAACCTTTTCGCCCCTATCTGGCTGCATTGACCATCGGGGTACTCGCTTTTGCCTGGTATCAAAAATTGAAACCGGCCAAAGCTGAAATCGAGTGCGACTGCGAAGAAGACGGGAAAAGCTCCTTTTGGCAGAGCAAAAAATTCCTGGCCATGGTCACGGTCTTTGCCCTGCTCATGCTGGCATTTCCGTATTATTCGGGCATCTTTTATCCCGATAACTCATCCGGCCAAAACATTTCATTCAACGAAAACAATGTCATAGAAGCGGAAATTGATCTGCAAGGAATGACCTGCAACAGTTGCGAGCACAGTGTCAACCATGCCCTGCGAAGCGAAGACGGTGTGATTGAAGCCGAGTCGGACTACGTGACCGGTATTGCCCGCGTCAAATTCGATGTATCCAAAACCAGCCTCGAGCAACTTTCAAAAGACCTGGAGGAGGAAACCGGATACGAGGTCATTGCAAGCAAAAAAATAAAGGGATCATGAAATCAAGCATCAAGACTGTCCGGCTGGAAATTTCGGGGATGACCTGCGAGCAGTGTGCGCGGAGCGTGGAGAAAATACTATCGGGTGTAGAGGGTGTCATCGAAAAATCCGTAAGCTACCCGGAAGGCGGAGGGGAAGTGCGTTTTGACAGCAACAGGCTGAGCCCGGAAGACTTAAAGTCGGCCATTGATGCCAGCGGACACTATAAGGTCATGAAGGTAATCGGGCCTGCTTCCCCGGCCATGCCTTCAACAGCCTCATCCGGCAGCTATGAGTTTGACCTGATCATCATCGGAGGGGGTTCGGCTGCCTTTTCGGCCGCGAGTACGGCAGGGGAACTGGGCAAAAAAACACTGATGATCAACGGAGACCTGCCCATTGGCGGCACCTGTGTGAATGTCGGCTGTGTGCCTTCCAAATATCTGATCCGGGCGGCAGAAGCCGCTTACCGGACGGAGCACAGCCCCTTTCGCGGACTTACTTTATCAAAACCCCGCATTCGTTTTTCCGAAATAATAGCCGAGAAAGCGGATCTGGTCGCATCGCTCCGAGAGAAAAAATACCTCTCGGTGGCCGCACAAATACCCGGACTGACGCTTGAGAAAGGCATGGCCCGCCTCAGAGATGCCCGTCATGTGGAAGCAAACGGCACGGTAAGAAGTGCCCGCAAGATAATCATCGCCACCGGAGCCGGGACTTTTGTTCCTCCGGTAAAAGGCTTGCCCGAAAGCGGCTACCTGAGCAACCGCAGTCTCTTTGAACTGAAAGAAAAGCCCGAAAGTCTCACCATTCTCGGGGCCGGCTACATCGGACTGGAGATTGCCCAGGCATTCCGCAGGTTGGGCAGCCGGGTTCGCATCATCGAATTTACCGATCGTCCGCTGCGAAGCCAGACCCCCGACATAAGTGCCGAAATACGCAAACACCTCGAAGCCGAGGGGGTCCTCTTCTTTCCGAATCATCGGCTCGAGGAGATAGAAAAGCAGGGAAAAACACGGATACTGAAAGGGGTGAACCGGAGCAACGGGAAGGCCTTTGAATGGACGGAAGAAGGCCACATTGTGTTGGCCACGGGCCTGGCGCCCAACACAGAGGGCATCGGCCTGGAAGAGGCCGGTGTGAAGCGGAACGAGAGAGGATTTATCGAAGTAGATGCCGGCATGCGCAGCAGCGCAGACGGGATTTATGCAGCCGGTGACTGTATCAATACACCGGCTTTTGTCTATACGGCTGCAAAAGAAGGAAAAATAGCAGCGCTCAATGCCCTGGGAAATGGCACTGAAAAGATAGACTACTCGGCCCTGCCCTGGGTGGTATTCACCGATCCGCAGGTAGCCGGAGCCGGCATGGACGAGCAGGAAGCAGAAAAATCCGGTATTCCCTACGATGTATCCGTCCTTCCCCTTTCGGAAGTGCCGCGTGCCCTGGCCGCCCGCGACACACGGGGATTTATAAAACTGATACGGGACAAATCGAATGACCGGCTCATCGGAGCGCGCATTGTAGCAGCCGAAGGAGGCGAGCTCGCCATGCAGGCCAGCCTGGCCATAAAATACAATATTCCGGTGCAGGAGCTGGCGGATTCGTTTTTCCCCTACCTCACGCTGAGCGAAGGCATCAAGCTGGCAGCCATTACCTTCAAAAAAGATATTTCCACGCTGAGCTGCTGTGCAAGTTGAGGAATGAGTGCTGCTAAATTCTAAAGCAAAACCGTTATGAAAGATTTTCAAAAAAGGACCCGGAATATCAGTCTCCAAAACGGATAAAGAGAATTACCATGATAACTAAAACAATCGTTATCGCGTAGTAATATCTTTTTTCTTTGGTCTTG
>JALSIH010000043.1 GCA_026981615.1 Chitinophagales bacterium | reverse complement strand
GGAGATGATCGTATGCGTACCCGCGCCTGCCACACCAGGGCAGAAATCGTTTCCTACAATACCGGTTCCACTGAATGTTCCTCCGGCAGGAGTTCCTGTGAGCGGAGCACAAGGATCGCTTCCGCAGTATAGAGGATCCAATCCTGTAAATGAGACGGGTGTTTCGGGAAACACTTTAACGCGAACAGTATCCGTATCGGTACATCCGTTGGCATCTGTCAGGTAAACAGTGTAGGTCGTTGAAACCCTCGGGTCTACCGTAGGATTAGCTACAGATGTAGAAGAAATTCTGTAGTTCGGAGACCAGCTGTATGTATATGGCATCGTTCCACCACTTGCCGTTGGTGCTCCTCCAATCACTACCGATTCTTTTTCACAAATAGATGTATCCAAACCGGCATCAACGGTTGGCTCGGGAAAGACCGTAATAGTCACTACATCCTGCCCCGTACATCCGTTTGCGTCTGTCACAGTCAATGTATAAGTATAGGTTCCCGGTGAAGGTGCGGTGAAAACCGGATTCGAAATGCTGGCATTGCTCAAATAGGTAGATGGACTCCATTGATAGGTATAAGGTGCGGTTCCGTTGCTTGCCGAACCGTTGAGCGTTGTTGTCAGAAGATCAAAACAGAAACCCTGATCGGCACCTGCATCAGCTACAGGGTTTTCCCAGACTGTAACAGTTACAACATCCGTAGCTGTCAGCCCACAGGTATCCGTAACGGTCACTGTATAATTATATACCCCCGGTACCAGAGCCGCACCGCCTGCAGTCGGATTGGCAGCCGTAGGATCGGAAAGGCCGATGGTCGGACTCCAGGAATAGCGGTAAGGGAAGAGATAATGCCCGCCTGAACCGGTCGGAGCTCCACCAAGGGTAGTGGAATTGGCTCCTCCGTCATAGCAGAAAGAAGCATCCGTTCCGGCATCGGCTACCAATGTGGTAGGAGCCGAATTACAAGTAACTGAAAGTTCGAAGTCGCCAGTAGCACCTGCAAATCCGTGCACCAGGATGTAATAAGTCACACAAGGGTCCGACATGAAAGTTACTTCTGATGAACCGGCAAAACCACAGGCATCATCATCCCCTGTAACACATACCAGCGAATCGCATGATCCGGTATAAATATTCAACCGGGTATCATAGTTAGTACCCGGATTACAGAGGCTGACTGTAATGCTGTCGCCATTGCCTTCGACCGTATACCAAACGCCCGGAGCTTCGACCAGCGTACTACAAGCAGGAGCAACAAGATTATCGATAGTAGCATTTACGGTAGTTCCTGTAGTCAAATCACCACATTCAAGAGCATATGCATTTCCGCATACATCATTATAAGGTATGCCGGGGACGGTTGTGAAGTTTAATGCCCATGATACAAGTGTACCCACATCACCGGTACCATTATCAGACACCTTGAGCACCCATTGGCCTGCCAGCGTCTCATTGTCGAAATCCGAAAGCAAGCCGTTGGGCTGCTTCGAACCTCCGATAGCAGGAACGGAAGGGGTATCACAGGTTGTCTCGGCAGCCGTGGATGCCTCATCATCCATGCTCGCATCAATGTTGTCGCCCGGGCAACTGTTTGAGGTGGGCGGGGCTCCCGGAGCTTCAATCAATGTTACAACTGTTCCCGTTGCAACATGCGTAAGGGTAACCGTCAGGTCACCCACCCATGTATGATCTATTACCAGATCAACATTTAAGTCGGTTATAACATCTGTTTGTTGCGGAGGTATTGTTATGGTGTCACTTATTCCGGCCGGGTCATTGTCTGGAATAGCCATTCCCGGTGCACTTGAATAAGTTTGCCCTAAAACAAGAGATCCAGCTGTGATCAGCAAACTAAAAATAAGTCCGCTTAATAGTTGGGTATTGAATACTCTCATGTGGATTACATTTAAATTTTAAAGATGCTCTATCTGATAATTCTTTGTATATAAAAATTTATTTCTCGGTCTTCTCGGTTCTTACAATGGTGCTGATAAAATCGATGATTTCCGCATCGCTTTTACCGGACGCTTTCATTTCAATGATTTTTTTCTCCAGCGCCTCTTTTACCGGAGCCTGAGGGTCGTCATTTTCATAACCATAATTGGTTTTTGCATTTTTGAAATAAAATGCGGCCCGCTCATCTTGGGACATTCCGGCATGGGTTGGCATGCTTTCGAATTTCGAAATCACGTTTTTGGCAAAACTGCTCATCTCAATGAACGATTTTGCATCGGCCTCGGAAAAGTTACCCTTTTCCAAAATTTCCTCCGATTTGGCTCTGATATTCTTTTCCCGGTCCAACTCCATTTTACGGGCATCCTCCATAAGACCGTACTGATCCTTTACTTTCTGAAGATCTTTTTTGGATTGGATGACAATAACATGGTCGCTGCTCAGCAACTCTTTTTGTTCGGCTGCAGGCAACTTGTTGATGTCTGATTGCAGAAAAACTTCCCGTCCATCCTTCGTTACAGCCAGCTGTTGGGCAGACAATAAAGATGGCACCATTAATAATACGGCAAACAATAAAGCGAATGGAAGCTTGTAAATGTGTTTCATGGATTCCTTGGTTTTCAATTTTTTTGATATCAATGCAATAATTGCAGCATACTATACCACTATAAAATTGAAGCTAAAAGTAACAAAATTCTTAAAAAGTTAAAACCTTTTAAGCATCCTATTACTTCCAGGATCAAATTCAAAGCAGATAGCTTACACTTCACATTTGAGCGCTAATTTATAATTAAAAATAAAATATATCCTTACGATCCTTTAAAAATTTCACCTGCAATATCCATTACTGTCCTATTGCCTGGATACTTGATCTTTTTTTCCTCCGATAATTACAATTCCTTTCCTTAGTTCAATAAAAATTTTGCCCAGGGAATCAGGACAAAAATCACAAAGAGCAGATAAAGCAGAACACTTAAAGTGTAGATAAAAACATTGCTCCTTTTATCACCCAGTCTTGCACTCAGATTCAGTCGCTGCGCGGTACTCCCAACCACGAACAGGATCAGCAAAAAGCCAAAAGCGAAGAAGGCCAGCACCAGAAACAATCTGCCGAACCATAGCAGGGAATACAGAATTGTCAGATTAAACATCAGATATTTACATTGAATTAATAAATCTAGGCATCCGAATGGAAAAATTGGAAGAAATACAAAAAGAACTTGCCGCCATCGAGATAAATGCCAAAAAGCTTGAGCCGGCTTCCGAAATATGGAGCACTTGGACTGAAAATGCCTTTTCCTTTGCAAAAGAATTTCTCGACCAGTTGCCGGAATCTCCTGTTTTTACGAGAAAAGACGATTCAGAATCATTTTTTTCGGTCGAACCACTGGCCGAACAAGGTACTCCCATGGATGAATTGCTTCAAAATTTAAAAAAACATGTGATTGAACCGGGTTTGAATCCGGCATCGGGCGGGCATCTGGGCTATATCCCCGGAGGAGGGCTGTATCCTGCGGCATTGGGAGACTACCTTGCAGCCGTCACCAATAAGTACGCAGGCATTTTCTTTGCCGGCTCAGGGGCTGTAAGGCTGGAGAATTTTCTGCTTCGTTGGATGGCCGGGCTTTTTGGATACCCCGAAAGTGCGGCCGGACATCTTGCTTCCGGGGGCAGCATTGCCAATTTAACGGCAATCGTCACGGCCAGGGATGCGAAAAATATACGCAGCCGGGATGTCCCTCAATCTGCCATTTACCATACAAATCAGGTGCATCATTGCATCGACAAAGCCATACGAATAGCGGGCCTTGCCGAAGCGCAAAGGCGTATTATCAGGATGGATGCTCATTTCCGGATGGACACGGATCATCTTCGAAGCAGCGTTGAAAAGGACCTGGCCCGGGGCATACAGCCTTTCTTAATTGTGAGCTCCGTAGGAAGTACCGACACGGGCGCCATCGACCCGCTAAAAGAGATCGCTGAAATAGCCAAAATCTCGGGAGCCTGGTTTCATGTAGATGCCGCCTACGGAGGATTTTTTACCCTGCTGGATGAATTCGAAGCCGCTTTTGCCGGCATTGAACTGTCAGACTCCATTGTGATTGATCCGCACAAAGGCCTTTTTCTTCCCTACGGGATCGGTGCCGTGATCGTTCGTGACGGAGCCGCCCTGCATCGTTCGCATCAATATCAGGCCAATTATATGCAAGATGCTCTGGGCAAGAATGATGAATGGTCGCCTGCCGAGCTTTCGCCCGAGCTGACCAAGCATTTCAGGGGTCTGCGCATGTGGCTTCCTTTAAAACTTTTCGGCCTTGAGCCCTTCCGTGCAGCTCTGCGCGAAAAAATCCTCCTGACCCGCTACTTCTATGAAAGCATACGCAGCTGGCCCGACTTCGAAACCGGGCCCTATCCCGATCTTTCCGTAGCCATCTATCGTTTTCGATCCGGATCTGACGACAATGCCAAAAACCTGAAACTGGCCGAACGCATCCGGAATTCAGGAAAAGTTTTCATTTCCACTACCCGCATTGACGATACGGTCTGGTTGCGCCTGGCGGTTCTCTCGTTTCGAACCCATCGCGAGACAATCGACATCCTGCTGGACGAATTGCGCAGGGAGCTTCGGGCTCTTTGAGCTATTTTTTGCGGCTGCGCTTCACCTGCGCTTCCAGCTGATCCCAATAAACTTCCGGCAGATCGAGCAAGGGGCTGAATTCCCCGGCTCCCTGAAGCCATTCCCCGCCATCAATGGTTACCACTTCTCCATTAATAAATGCGGAATAGTCGGAAACCAGATAGGCTGCAAGATTGGCCAGCTCCTGATGATCGCCATAGCGACCCACGGGGATAATTTTCTTCGGATCAAACTTTTCTGCCAAGCCACCGGGCATCAACCTCGACCAGGCCCCTTCGGTAGGAAACGGCCCCGGTGCAATGGCATTCAGCCTGATTTTGTATTTGGCCCACTCTACGGCCAGCGAGCGTGTCATGGCCAGCACCCCGGCCTTGGCACAAGCCGATGGCACTACATAGGGAGAACCCGTCCAGGCATAGGTAGTAGTAATGCTCAGCACCGTTCCGGCCGTCTTTTTCGCAATCCACCGCTTAGCCATCAACTGCGTCATATAAAAGGTGCCTTTCAGCACAATATCTACCACGGCATCAAATGCACGGTGCGAAAGGCGTTCGCTGGGACTTATAAAATTTCCCGCAGCATTGTTAACCAGGATATCTAAATGGGGCAAATCTTTCCCCGCCTGCTCCACTGCTTCACCGAGTCGCTCGTAATCGCGCACATCGGCAGGATAGCAATATACCTTCTGCCCGCTTTCCGCTTCTATCTCTTTGGCCGCTTTCTCAAGCTTTTCCTCGTTCCGGCCAACGATGGCAAGGTCTGCACCCAGTTTGGCAAAATACCTTCCCATTGATTTTCCCAGGCCCGAGCCTCCTCCCGTAATCATGGCAGCTTTGCCTTTCAAAGCTCCCGGCCGCAACATTTCTTCTTTGTATGACATATCCCTGATTTTTTATTCTCAATAATAAATGGCTTCCGTTTCGGTTAATCTTCTGCCCCATCCGGCCCTTTATTAATTTTGCTTCGAAACGGTTTCAGTATGAAAGTATTAATATTTTGCTTTTTTCTTCTCTTCGCTTTCTTCACAGAGGCAAAAGGGCAGGTCGTTTATGAAACGGAATGGAAGAGTCAGGCCGACAAAATCATTTATGTGACCGAGTGGAAAAACGAAGCCGACCTGATTGTATATATCACAGACTGGGAAAGTGAGGCGAGGGAAAAAGAAGGATATTGGTATTACAGCGACTGGGAGGCAGGGGCCGATTGGGTCATATATATAAGCGAATGGAAAAATGAGGCCGACCTGATCGTATATTTCAGTGAGTGGAAGAGCGAAGCCGGATGGCAAAAATAATCTATGAATTTCCTCACCCTTGACATTGGCAACTCAAAAGCCAAGCTGGCCGTATTTAAGAAGGAGCAAGTGATATATAAAAAAACACTTGCCTCAAATCACCCGGCCGGGCTCCGGGATATCATTCGCAAATTCAAGATAAAGCACAGCATCATTTCATCCGTCAGAGAAATCCCCTCATCTATTCTTGATTTGTTGAAAAAACATACAAAAGCAATCGTGCTGCACGGCCTTCTGGATCTGCCGATCGGCATAGCTTATAAAGACAAAGAAAAGCTGGGCAGTGATCGCATAGCAGGTATCGTGGCTGCCAAAGATAAGTTTCCCGAATACCCGGTGCTGGTCATCGACTCGGGATCATGCATCACTTACGACATAGCTGATGCAGGGGGCATTTTCCTGGGCGGGCAAATTACGCCCGGCTTGAGCATGCGGCTGAAAGCTATGAAAGCATTCACAAACGCCTTGCCGGCCGTGGCAATCCCGGAAGATGCCCCCTTGACGGGTCGCTCCACAGCAGAGGCGATGCAATCGGGGGTGTTCTTTGGAATTGTGCACGAAATGAACGGATTTATCCGTCAGTATAAAGACGAATACCCAAATCTGAAAGTGTTGCTGACCGGGGGCAACTCACAGCTCTTTGTTCCTAATTTGAAATATGAGATATTTGCAGACCCCAATTTGATAATGACCGGGCTAAATCTAATTTTACAATACCATGTGGAAAGGCATCAATAAGGCCATTTTACTCTTTGGATTGCTGTCTTTGACGTTCCCTCTGGGTGCACAGGTCAATGATCCCTTTTCAGGAGCAGGCTTCGGAACGTTTCAATCTTACGAATTTACCTTCCAGCGTTCTATGGGCGGCCTATCTGCTGCCATGAGCGATCCGCGGTACATTAATCCCGTCAACCCCGCCTCCTATGCCGACTTTTATGTGGTACAGAAGGCTCGTTTCCGCGAAATAAAGAAAAGCAAACGCATGCATTGGGATGCAGAGCGCGGAGACAGTGTGGAAATCTTTGTGTCGGATACCATATATCGAGATACGGCCATCGGCATTATTAAAAACACCTCATTTCAGACATCCATTGACCTTGAATTCTATAACACGAGCAATCAAAACCTGCTGAGCAGATCAAGCAACGGCTCGCTGGGCTATTTGGCCCTGGCCTTTCCGATTCCCAAACTCGGAGGCATCAGTGTAGGGATATTACCTTATTCCAATGTCAATTTTAACATTTCAAAAAGCCAGATGATCGATTCCCTGGGGCAGGTAGATTACCGCTATACGGGCAGTGGAGGGTTATACCAGTTTTATACCGGCATCGGGATGAAATACAAGAACCTGCGCTTTGGAATCAATGCCCGCTATATTTTCGGCAGCATCCAGGTGTCTGAAGCCCTTTTGCTCAACGAGCAAAGCAATGCCCTGGGAACCCGCTCGACCACATTGCTTACAGTGCGCGGCACCCGTTTTGACGGGGGATTGATATATAAAGGTCAAATAGGAGAAAATATATACCTGAAAGCAGGCGCCTTTTTCAACTCATCGGCCACCCTCTTTGCGCATACCGACACCCTGGTCGAAACGATCTTCTTCAATTCTTCGGGAAACATGGCGGGGCTCGATTCCGTCCGCAACACTTCGCTTCAAAACAAAGCCAGTGCCATGCCGCTTGGATACGGTGGGGGGCTTATTATCGAGAAGCCTGAGACTTGGATGTTCGGGGCCGAATACCGGGCCGAAGACTGGAGCGGAAAGCAGGGACTGATATCGGACATCCCCCTGGGCCCTTCGTGGCGTGTCAGTGTGGGCGGGCAGGTGATTCCCAACTTCAAAGGAGGATTTTTTGAGAAGCTTAATTATCGCTTCGGAGGTTACTATGCTCAAAATTACGTGCTCATCAATAATATGCCCGTTTTGGACTATGGCATGACTTTTGGATTTGGCATACCCGTTATTCGACCGAGAGAAGTACCCAATTCAACGATTGATTTGAGCTTCCAGATAGGAAAAACCGGTGACATTCGGGATAATTTGCTTACAGAAAATTATTTTCGCATTTCGCTGGGATTCAACATGAACGACAACAGTTGGATTTTTAAATCAAAATTCTACTAAGCAAACCGGATTAAGAAATGAAAATACAAAGCTTAATACTTGCCATCGCCCTCTCCTTTCTTACCGTTGCCCTGCCTTCGAGCTGCAGTGCTCAGGAACAGGCATCTGCTTCAGAAAGCAAGACAGAAGAAGGAGGTGAAGTGCAAGATACAGAAAACGCTTCTTGCTCCAAATACGGCCCCGACAGCTTGGCTACCCTTGATGCCGCCTCCATCTTTTATTATGATTATGCCGCTCAGAATGATCCCGACCAGATGATCAAAGGGCGTGCCCACTATGTCTATGTACTGAAAAACGCTCCGGGCTATGATCGTGCCTTCATTGCATCGGGGCTGCCCGTATATCGCCACCTGGCCGATCTGGCCGAAACCCCGGAGAGCAAAGAGGCCTACATCGATACCCTTTTCGGGATTTACAAAACCTTAATTTCCTGCTACGACAAAGATGGCTATTACTACGGTCGCATGGGTTATGACATGATGAAATACAAACCCAGGGACTATGAGGCGATTCAAAATGCATTTGCAAATGCCATCCGGCTGAGCGGCAATCAGACAGAATATTTTATTCTCTATCCGTATATGCGCCTTATCAGTCAGGAATACAAAAGCGGAATGATTGACAAAGACGAAGTATTTAAGATTTACGAGGATGTCGTAAAAATAGCAGAGCACAACATTGAGAGCAATTACCTGGCAGACCGCTATCAGCAGACCCTCGAGTCCATCCAGGCCGAACTGAAGGCCAACGGAGTTTTGGATTGCGAAAATCTAAAGCCCTATTTTCTTGAAAAGCTTGCGGCAGCCCCCGATGATATCGAACTCATCAAAAAAGTATACGGAAACCTGAGTACCTGCGATATGTGTGACGAAGACTTGCTTCCGTACTGGAAGAAGCTTTTCGAAGCCGAGCCCAATGTCAAGCTTGCCCGGGTTTTGGCAGAGTGCGCTATCAATCAGAACAAAGCCAGCGAGGCGCTTGTCTATTTTGACAAAGCCATCGAACTGGAGCCGGATTCGATAAAGAAAGCAGAACTGGCCTACAAAGCGGGGATTGTGCTTTACGGCAAAGTGAAAAATTTTCCCAAAGCACGGGCCTATGCCTACAAAGCCTTGAAATACAGGCCCAATTGGGGCGAGCCCTATATCCTGATAGGGAGGCTCTACGCTTCGAGCGGTTCGCTCTGCGGAAGCGGCACGGGCTGGCGCAGCCAGGTGGTGGTTTGGCCCGCCATCGATAAATGGGAACAAGCCAAACGGGTGGATCCATCCGTGGCAGCCGAAGCCAACAAATGGATCAAAAAATATACGCAGTATATGCCGGGCATCGAAGAGATCTTTAACCGCGGACTGAATGAAGGAGACCCCTTTACCATCGACTGGTGCTGGATCAACGAAACCACCACCATCCGCCCCAAGCCCTGATGTGAGGAACTTTAAATAATTTAGCCGGAACAACTTAATGTTCCGGCTTTTTTTATGAAGCATTACAAATTTGCCCTTATTCTCCTGCTTGCCCTCACGGGACTCTCTTCCTGCCGCAACGATCTCAAAGAGGTTGAAATGACGGCCCGCCTCTATGAGCCGAGCAAGGAGTCGGGAAAAGGAATTAAACTCGTTTACACCGAAAACGGCATCAAAAAGATCATCCTGAAAGCCCCGAAGCTGGTAAGATCACTCAGCAAAGACCCTTATGTGGAATTTCCCGATGGCCTGCAGGTATGGTTCTTTGACAAAGAGGGAAAAGAAACTTCGCGAATGACTGCCGATTATGGCATCCGATATGAAAAAGAGCATAAAACCTATTTCAGAGACAATGTATTGCTCGTCAACATGGCAGAAGAGCAACTGGAGGCCGATGAGCTGACCTGGGATGAAAAGAAAAAAATCATTTACAGTGATAAATTCGTGCGCATCATCACTCCGGAAGAACACATTACCGGAAAAGGATTTGAGGCCGACCAGGAATTCACACACTACACAATAAAGAACATAAGCGGACAGATCTATGTCAAACGGAATAAAACTGATGAAGATATTTGAAACAGCCTGGCTGATAATTGCCGCTGTTTCACTTGCATTGACCTGCTATCACCTGCTGACGGGCAGAGCGAACGACACACCGTACCCCTATTTGCTTCTTGTGTTTGTGCTGGCTCTGATCATGTTCTTTATCAAACGCAGTGCCCGAAAGCATATGGAACGAAGGGCCCTGCGGGGTGCGGGAAAACCGGAAAATCAATAGTGCCCCAATGGAAGCCGAAATCATCATCATTTCTCTCTTATTTTCCGCATTGTTTTCGGGGGTTGAGATCGCCTATATCTCGGCCAACAAATTGCGCATTGAGCTTGCCGGGAAAAAAGGAAGCATAGCGGGGCGCATTCTTTCACGGCTCAACGACTACCCCTCCTACTTTATCGGCACCATGCTCATCGGAAACAACATTGCCCTGGTGATTTACGGTATTTACATGGCCAAAATCCTCGAAGCACCCATTCGTCAATATTTTCCGGCACCGCTCAACCACGATTTTATCATTCTCCTCATCCAGACCCTGGTTTCCACAGCCCTTGTGCTTATCGCAGGTGAGTTTATTCCGAAGCTTATTTTTCGCCTCAAAGCCAATGAACTGCTTCGCATTTTTGCGCTGCCCATGGCCCTGCTTTTCCTTCTTTTCCTTCCTTTTGTTGCATTGGTTATATTTCTGTCCAAGGTGATCATCCGCCTGGCCTTCCGAATCAAAGTGAAGGAAACAAAGCCGGCATTCACCCGGGTTGACCTCGAGTCGTTTGTCAAAGAACAACACCATTCCGAAGAGGATGAACACAAAGTGGATCCGAAATTATTTGAACGTGCCCTGTATCTGGCAAATGTCAAAGTGAAAGAATGCATGGTGCCGCGCCCCGAGATTGTTGCACTGGACGTAGAGTCAGGCCTGGAGGAACTCACCCGAAAGTTTATTGAGAGCAAAGTTTCGCGCATCGTGATCTACGAAGGAAGCATTGACAATATCATAGGATATGTGCATCATCACGATTTGCTTAAAAATCCGGAGAACATCCGCTCCATTCTCTTTGACATGCCCGTCATTCCCGAAACCATGCCGGCTTCGGAAGTACTAAACCTCTTTATCAAAGAGCACAAAACCATAGCCGAAGTGGTGGATGAATACGGAGCCACAGCCGGCATTGTCACCATGGAAGATATTCTTGAAGAAATTTTCGGTGAAATTGAGGACGAACACGACCGCGAAGAATACATAGAGAAGAAGATCAGTGACAATGAATATATCTTTTCGGCCCGGCTCGAAATTGACTACCTCAATGAAAAGTATCATTTGAATCTTCCGCCCGGGGACTACGAAACCCTTGGGGGCTTGATCGTGGCACACCTCAACAGCATTCCCAAAAACCGTGAAAAGATTCGCATCGGTCCTTATGAATTTTTGGTTTTATATGCTACGGAAACCAAAATTGAAAGCGTCAAACTCAGCGTCCGTCCGGAGGATTCCTGAAAGCGGATAAACCCTTTTTATTCAAGGCTTTTCATTCGATCGCTTACTATGTATTTCATTTTGTTTTTACTCCGGAATGCCCTTATTTTGCAAAACATTTCAAAAACCTGCTGATATATGACTTTGGCATTAATAATGAAGCTCCGACAACATGTGGGGCTATTGATAGGAATAATTGGTGTGGCTATTGTGAGTTTCCTTTTAATGGATGCCGTCAATTCCAGCACAAACCTCTTTGGCAACCGCCAGCAAAACTCCATCGGGAGCGTGGAGGGTGAAGAAATTGACATTCAGGATTTTAACCGCTACAGCGATTATGTGAAGTCCCGTATCTCCTACTTCAACCGGCTCTGGCTCGATCCTAATTTCAGCTTTACCGAAGATCAGCTTGCACAGATTCGCAACAGTGCATGGGACGAATATGTGCTGAACAGGGTCATCAGCAAAGAGGCCCACGCACTCGGATTAACAGTGACTCCCGAAGAAATCGACAATCGATTTTACAGTCCGGCTCCCCTGCGTGAGGTAAATGATTTTTATTATACGATCTATCCCAATGCACAGGCCGAAGGCTTTAACCCCGAAACCCTGCGCCAACTGGTCGAGCAAATTCTCTCTTTTGACCTCAACGACCGGCAGCAGCAGGCCTTGCGCGAATACTATGACGTACTCCGGCAATACATAGCCGAGCAGGTGCTCCGGTCCAAATACCTGGCCCTGTTCAGCAAATCCGTCTTTGTTCCCGACTGGGAAGCAGCGCTGGCCTACAAACACACCAACGAGACTTTTGACCTCTCCTATATCACATTGCCCTACACCCTCATCAACGATGCAGATCTAGCCATAAGCGATGACGACCTCGAGAGTTATCTGGCCGATCACCGCTCCGAATTCAGCAACAAAGCTTCGGTTAGCTTTAAATACGTGATTTTCGACATCCTGCCCACCCGTGAGGATTCGCTGGAAGCCCTGAATTTCGTGAAGGAAAAAATAGCCAGGATCAAGGAAAGCGGCCGCGATTCCCTCTATGTTCGGCAATATTCCGAAACACCCTACAACCGGGGCTATTTCCCTCAGGATGAGATCGAGACGATGGTGGCCGACAGTCTTTTCAAAGTCGAGCCGGGCACCTTTATCGGACCCTACCTCGAAAACGGCCGCTACCGCGTAGCCCGCCTTCTCGACCGCAAAGTCCTTCCCGATTCGGTAAGGGTACGAACGGTCTTTATCAACCGTGCCAACTATGCAGATGCCGACAGCATGAAGCTCAAAATGGATGAAGTGAGAGCCGCCTATGAAGCCGGCATCCCTTTTGATACCCTGGTCGCACGATACAGCGAAGATCCTTCTTCCATCTCAAAAGGGGGCGACCTGGGATGGTTCAAACCTTCCAACCCGACCCTCACCTATGATATATACCGCAAACTCTTCTTCCAAAACACCACGGGTGACGTTTTTGAAAGCGAATCGCCCAACGGTATCAATTTTATGGAAATAACCGGCCGTGGCGATGAAAAGGAAATGGTCAAATACTATATTCTCGACCGCGCCATCAACCCGGGAGAGCATACACGCAACCAGGTCTATGCCGAAGTGTCCCGATTTGCGACCGTTTATGCCACACCTGACAGTTTCGAAAAGGGGATTGAAGTATTTGAACTCACTCCCCGGATTGCAAAAGACATCCCGGCCGATGCATACAAACTCCCCGGCATCAACGTCTCGTCCCGTGAGGTCATTCGCTGGGGACTCGAAGCCGAGCCGGGAGAAGTGAAGATGTTCAACAATTTCGAGCCCACCGATGACAAGTACGTCATCGTACAGGTCACATCCGTCAACACGGGCGAAGAGCCAAGTGTAGAAAATCTCCGGCCTCTGCTGACACAAAAAGTGCTCCGCGAGAAAAAAGCCGCCCTTCTCATTGATCAGATGAAAACAGCCATGAGCGGCAGCAGCAGCCTTGAGCAGATTGCCGCCAATCTTGAAAATTCGGATGTGAAAGAAGCAAACGGCCTCACTTTCAACACCCAGGTCATACCCGGTCTCGGCAAAGACCTGGCCGTGATCGGTACCGGCTACGGAATACCCAAAGATCTAATTTCCGACCCGTTTGATGGGGACCGCGGTGTCTACATCATTCAGAAAACAGACATGAATGAAGCGGAAATCCCCGAAGACCTTTCGGTTTTCAAGTCGCAAATGGAGAATCTGCTGAACAACCGCTTTGGAAATACCCTGCTGCAGTATATGCTTGACAATGCCGATGTAAGCGACACACGCTACAAGTATTTCTAAACTTTACAAATTCAAAAAATCCGGAAAACCCGCGGAAAAAATTTCTGCGGGTTTTTTCTTTCCCGGGCACGGAACTTACTTCCCCTATTCCCTATTTTTATATTTCACCTTGCAAAATTCCTCCGTCCTATGCCCCGGCCTCTTATAAAAAACAAAGTAGCAGAAAGCGGCCTGATTACGATCGACCTTGGAGATTATCTCAAAGGCGATGAGCCGGTGCAAGTCGATCTGAAAGATTTCCTCTACAAAGGGTTGGTATTGAAAGAGAAAGACTTCAGAAAGCAAGTCAAAAACCTTCAGACGGAGCCCTATCGTGACAAGCTGACAGGCATATTTTGTTCTTCAAAAGCCATCATACCCCATTGGGCTTATATGCTGATGGCCCGCAAGCTGAACGGAATAGCCCGCGAAATAGTAATCGGCAGCCGGGAAGTACTTTTCGACCGCTGGATAAAATCCCGCATCGGCCGCATTGATGCAAAATCGCTGCAGGGGGCCCGCGTAATCTTAAAGGGATGCGGGGAAGAAACTATCGGAGCTGCTGCATACGCTTATGCAGCCATGCACTTGCAGCCTTATGTGCAAAGTATCATGTACGGAGAAGCCTGCTCCACCGTGCCCGTATATAAAGAAAAAAAGACAGCCGATCATGAATAAGCATTTGCTCTTTCTCCTTTCTCTTTTTCTGTTGAGTATCAGTGCATTGTTGTTTTTGCGCAGTGCCACCGGTACGCCTTCGCTTCCCGGCAGGGAAGAAGGGGTGCCCCCTTCCAGAAATTGCCTTGTCACTTTGCCCGCGCACGTTGATTTTGCCGGTGAGCCGGTGCCGCTCCGGGATCAGGAAGTATTTGAAAGACTGGACCGCGAGGTGCATGTAAACACCTATTTCCACTCCTCCACCATTCAACTGGTAAAATTGTCGAGTCGCTGGTTTCCGCTGATCGAAAAAATCCTGCGTCAAAACGGTATCCCCGATGACTTTAAATACCTGGCCGCAGCCGAAAGCGGCCTGCGCAATGTAGTCTCGCCAAAAGGAGCCCGGGGCATCTGGCAGCTGATGCCCGGCACGGCAAAAGAGTACGGTCTGATCGTGAACAGCGAAGTAGACGAACGCTACAACATAGAAAAGTCAACCGGGGCTGCCTGTCAATACCTGAAAAAAGCATATGAAAGACTGGGCAGCTGGACACTGGCCGCAGCCTCATACAACATGGGAATGGACGGCATAGAAAAGGAGATGACACGGCAGGAGCAAAAGAACTATTACGACCTGCTGCTGAACAGTGAGACCTCCCGCTATGTATTTCGCATTCTGGCTTTAAAAACCATATTAAGCGATCCGGCCAAATACGGATTTTGCTATGATGCAAGTGATCTTTATGAGCCCTTGCAATACAAAAATATTTCGATTGATACGGCCATCAATAATTTGGTCCATTTTGCCAGGCAACAAAATACGAGCTATAAAATGCTGAAATATCTCAATCCCTGGCTACGAAAAAACACATTGAAAGAAGCGGACAAACAGGCCTTTGATATCAAGATTCCCGCATCGTAGCCCTGCAGATACAGCCCCGATATCCGGCATCAAAATTCCGGGTAAAAGAAAACCCCGAAATCAATGATTCCGGGGTTTTTTTGAAGAAGTGGTGCGGGGCAGGGTCGAACTGCCGACACCAGGATTTTCAGTCCTGTGCTCTACCAACTGAGCTACCGCACCCTTTCTCTGCCATCCGCTTTCGAGGCTTTGCTCTTCAGCGGATTGCAAAAGTAAGCGAAGTTTTATTTTTCTCCAACACCCCCTCAAAATACCTTTAAAAAAGCGGAAAAATGCAAAACAGGTAATTGTGTGCCGAAGCTGTATTTTTAACCTATGAACGAACGATTGCGCAGCTGGCAAGAGCGAATCAACGGGCCGGTCCTTCTCTTTGTCGTGCTGACCTTTTACATCTTCGCCTCCTTTGCCTGGTGGACCTTTCTCCTGGTCAGCAACAACCGCTACACCCTTCGCCAAAACAAGGAGATCATGGAGTGGCGCATGATGATAAACGAGGATGAGCTTACGGATGTCACACAGTTTCCGGCCTATCAGGAAATGAAAAGCCGCTACGACCGTCAAATCTGGATGATCCTGGGAGAGGCCTTTATTTTCTTTATTCTCCTGAGCATTGCCGTTCTTCAAATCTGGAAAAGCTATCGCCACGAACTTAGTCTGGCAAGGCAGCAGCGAAACTTTATCCTCTCCATAAGCCATGAGCTCAAAAGTCCGCTGGCCTCCATCAAACTGGCGCTCGAGACCCTCCTCCACCGACATCTCCCTCCCGAACGCATCAAACAAATAAGCAAAAATGCCCTCAGCGATGCCGATCGACTGGAAAATCTGGTCGAGGATATTCTGCTGGCCGCCCGCCTCGAAGACAGCAGCTTTGATCCGGGTGAAGAGGAAATCGACTTTTCGGAATTGCTGAAAAAGCTGGCAGAAAAATACCGCATCAAGCATCCGGGCCGAAGCATTCATTGCCGCTGTGATAAAGAGCTGACACTGCGGGGCGACAGGCAACTGCTGCAATCGCTGGCCGGAAACCTGATCGAAAATGCCCTGAAATACAGCCCGGAAGAGGCCCCCGTTGAACTTTCGCTAAAAGCCGAAAGCAAAGACATCCTATTTGAAGTGAAGGACTACGGAAGCGGCATTCCGGCTGATGAAAAAGCCCATATTTTTAAGCGATTTTACCGCATCGGGAATGAAGACACAAGAAACACAAAGGGGACGGGTTTGGGCCTTTTTATCGTAAAACAGGTGGCCGATGCCATGAGGGCCCGCATTGAGGTGCTCACACACGAAGAGGGGGGGAGTGTTTTCAGGGTTTCTTTTCCGAAAGACAAATGACACTACAATGACGGCCCCGCTTTGTCAGTTTAATATCTTAAAATCGTTAAATAAATAAAAAAAGTCATGCTGTACAGAATCCTCCTGGTAGAAGATGAAAGCCACCTGCGTGAAAATATCCGGACGAACCTGGAACTGGAAGGCTACGAAGTGGTCAGCACGGGTGTCGGGCGGGAGGCCCTCAAGCATTTTAAGGAGCAACGCTTCAACCTCGTCATCCTTGACGTGATGCTTCCGGAAATGTCGGGATATGATATCTGCGAGCAAATGCGCCTGGAGGATTCGCACATCCCGATTCTCTTCCTGACGGCCAAAGACACCAGCCAGGACATTGTGCACGGACTGAAAAAAGGAGCCGATGACTATCTCACCAAACCTTTTAATCTGGAAGAATTTCTACTGAGAACCAAAGCCCTGCTGAAAAGAAGCGTAAAAGGAGCCGACAGAAAAGAAATGGATACCTACCGCTTCGGCCCCAATCAGATAGATTTCAATACCTATCAGGCAAAGACCCCCCATGGGGATATCCAACTGACCAAGAAAGAGCTAAAATTGCTAAAGCTGCTCATTGAGCGCGAGAACGAAGTGGTCAGCCGGCAAGATATTCTTAAAAACGTATGGGGTTATGATGTTTATCCCTCTACCCGCACGATTGATAACTTCATTCTGGCCTTTCGCAAATACTTTGAAGAAGACCCCCGAAATCCGGTTTTCTTTCATTCCGTCCGGGGTGTTGGCTATCAATTCACTCCGCTTAAGAAAGACTGAGCATGTTCAGGGCAGCACAATTTTCAATGCTTTTTCATCGCTTCCGCTTCTAAGCAGGGCCACATATACCCCTGAAGGCCATCCACTCACATCTATGGACAAAAGCCCCTGATTGCCGTATCTTCCGGCTGCCATTTTTCTGCCCTGCATATCAAATACGGCCAGCTCCACTTCGCGAAAAGGATCGCTTAACCAAATGCGTAACCGGCCCGGATAATCCCTCAAAGAATAGCCGATTTCCCATTTCGTTTCTTCCACATGGAGCACCTCATTGTTTCGGCTCAGTATCCACTTTTGCGGATCAAATTCCAGTTTTTCCGTTGTAAAAGGAAGTGCAATACGAAACTGCTCTCCGCTGCGGCTATGATGGATTCGCAACAATGTATCGCGCGTAGGGCCCGAGGCCAGAACGGGAAGGTCCATCTCAAAAAAGGAGACTCCGGCAGGCATGCTGCTTTCCTGGCGAATGTCAAGAAGCAGGTCATTGCCATCGCTTTTCCATTTTATAAAATACTCCGGATAGCCCTCGCCATAATACCATTGATCAAAAAAGTACTCCAGGTCCCGCCCGCTTTCGCTCTCGAGATGAGCTTTCATATCCTCCGTTGAAGCAAAGCCGGAAGCCAGGTCCGGATCATTCAGATAAGCGCGCAAAGCCCTGAAAAAGGCCTCATCGCCCAATGTCCAGCGGAGCATATGAAGAAGCATGGCTCCCTTGCGATAACTCAACCTGCTATCAAATATCCGTGAAACATCGCTGGTGTCGTCCACATAAACAGAACCCCCGGGACGGCTCGTGACCGATTCGATGGTCTGATCCAAGACCACCGGCCAATACTGATTCGGACTGAAACGCTCGTAGGCGAGCATGGTGCAGTAGGTGGCAAATCCTTCGTTGAGCCAGATATCGCGCCACGAAGCGCAGGTAATGTGATCTCCAAACCATTGGTGCGCCAGTTCGTGCACCATCAATTCGAAAGTGAAGCCTCCCATAAAAGACATGGTTTGATGCTCCATGCCCCCGCCCCAGCCAAATTGGGCATGCCCGTATTTTTCATTCCTAAAGGGATAAGGAATCAGGAGGGAATCCAGCCACTGAAAATGACGTGCAAAGGCCGTTAATGCCTGAGCGGCCGGGCCCGTAGCTTCGGGATAGAGCAGATTCTGCATCAAAACAGGCCCTTCCTGCAGCTCAATCGTATCCCTCCGCTCATCATAGACGGCCACGGCAACAGCCACCAGATATACCGCTATCGGATGACGATGCCGCCAGTGATAGATGCGATTGGGGCCGTTGTCGCGTAGATCTGCAAGCAGACCGTTGCTGCCTGTTTGGTACTGAGCGGGTACCGTGATAAAAATATCGACAGAGTCGATTTTATCCTGCAGGTTTTGAGGTGCCGGCCACCAATCGCGGGCACCGTAGGGTTCCGAAAGCGTCCACAATGTGGCTCCCGCACTGTTGCTGCCCAGGCTGAAAGCTCCGAAACCCGTCTCCGGAGGAACTCCGTGATAATGAACCCGCACACTCCCCGTGTCGCCCACAGCCCATTGGCCTTCGATATGCAAATCATAGCCTGCCGGGCGCTGATAGGAAACGGGACGGCCCCCGGCAATCACCGAATCTACGACAAGCGCCTCATCCAGCTCAAGCGGAAAATAATTGCTCGCCCTAAGGGCCCGAAACGAAAAAATAACGGAGCCGCTGATAAAGCGCTGAGCCGGATCGAGATTCCAGTGCGCTTCCATATGTGTAATGTCAAAAAGAGCCGGCACACGCTCCACCCTTTCCTGAGAACGAAATGAAGCATAAAATGCTTTTTTACCTGCTGCGCAGCTGTTTTTTTCGAGAATCTGACCCCGGAGCCAGAGCGGAATAACAAGAAATATGACCCATAGCAGCTTTCTGTAGCCTTTCATATAATCAAAGATATCGCAAGTGCCGGAGAGCTTTTGTAAAATTTTTATTTTATTGCTTATCAAGCATTTATGCTTCTTTGTGCTTGAGTTTTTAGCTTGATTCCTTTTCTGCATGTCGAAAAAAACCCGGAATTTATTTTTCAATCTGAAAAAAAGTAAATATATTGCGTGTACAAAATACACTGCTTTTATGAAATTCTTACAATCGTTGCTTTTTTCGGCTATATTCATCTTCTTTGTCCCGGCCCGGGGTTTTGCTCAATTCAATGCGGCTGACAACGGCCTGCATAAAAACGGGACACTCCGGCTAAAGACGGAAAGAACTACGCAGTATGTCGGGATTGGCATCAAAATTCAGCAGGAGGAGAATTACCCGTGGATTTTCGTGCGCAAGGTACTGCCACAGGGCTCGGGCTATGAAGCCGGACTGCGAAATAACGATCAGATCGTAAGGGTAGACGGGGTGCCCGTAGTAGGCAAAAACATTCACCAAGTGGCCCGCATGATTTTGGGAAAAGAAGGCAGCATCGTATCGCTTCAAATCAAGCGGGGCAATCGTTTTATGACGCTCGAGGTGGAGCGAAAATCCATTGCCTTGTAAACTCCTTTTTTTGCACTCAAAAGACGTCCGTTTGAGCAAAGAGCCCGGCTGCAAAAGCGTATTTTTGCCCTGATAATATGATACAACTATGGATGCAAAAAAGCGCAGGGCCGTTGGCATATGGTTGATGATCGGAGTGGGCATGATCATGATACAGATTGTGCTGGGCGGCATCACAAGACTCACCGAATCAGGCCTTTCCATCACGCGCTGGGAAGTAGTTGCGGGCACCCTGCCACCCATGAACGAAGCAGCGTGGCAGGAAGAATTTGAAGCCTACAAGGCATCACCGCAATATCAAAAAGTGAACAAAGGGATGAGTCTGGAAGAGTTTCGCCAGATTTTCTTCTGGGAGTGGTTTCACCGCCTCTGGGGCCGCTTGCTTGGTTTTGTTTTTCTCATTCCCTTCGTCTATTTTCTCGTCAAAGGATACCTTGACAAAAGCCTCATTCGCAAAGCCGGCATCGCTTTTCTCCTGGGCGGAACGGTAGGCATTTTCGGCTGGCTGATGGTAGCCAGCGGCCTGCAAGACCGCCCCATGGTAAGTCCCTATCGCCTGGCCGTACATTTGCTGCTGGCCATTCTCACCATTTCTTACCTCTACCGCGTAGGCCTGCAGCTTCTGCTTCCCAAAGAAAAGAAACTGGAACCCGCATACCGGAAAGGCCTGCTGCGCGCAGCCTATGTCCTCATGACCCTGCTGATACTGCAAATTTTCTTTGGGGCCCTGGTTTCAGGCATGCGGGCAGCCCCCTTCTATCCCAGCTGGCCCGACATGAACGGAAGCTACATGCCCGATGTGCTCCTGCAAGCGAAAAACTACACGCTTCAGAATTTGCTTCACTTTGATCAAAATACCTTTGCCCCGGCCTTTGTTCAGTTTCTTCATCGCAACTTTGCCTACCTCATACTGATCGTAGCCGTATACGTCTATCTCAAATTCCGGCAATTGGACAAAGACAAAACGGATCAGCTGATTTTGGCCGTATTTATTTATCTCCTGCTGCTTCAGGTCATTCTCGGAATACTTACGCTTTTATCGTCCATCGGCCATCCGCCCGTGGCGCTCGGTGTCATTCACCAGGGGGTCGCCATTCTTACCCTGCTCAGCCTCCTCACACTGATTTATCGCCTTGCGCCCGGAAAGCATTATTTTCCCTCTTCCGAAAGTTCCTGACATGAACGGGATCAGTAAAAAAATCGCCCTGGAAAGAATGCAAAAGTACTGTGCCTATCAGGAGCGATGTCACAGCGAAGTACGGCACAAGCTCCTTTCGCTGGGCATCTACGGAGACGATCTCGAGGAGATCATTTTTGATCTTATTCAGGAGAATTTTCTCAACGAAGAACGATTTGCCCGCAGCTATGCCCGCGGGAAATTCAGAATAAAACAATGGGGACGAAATAAAATCATCAAAGAACTGAAAGTCCGTCAGGTATCGGAATATTGCATGCGCATGGCCCTGGAAGAAATCGATGAGGAAGAATACCTGCAAACCCTGAAACAGCTGGCCCGAAAAAAATGGAGCGAGTACCGGGGCATGAAAAACTTTGAACGAAAAGGCCGCCTGGCCCGCTATCTAGCCTCCAGAGGCTTTGAAAGTGAGCTGATTTGGGCAGAGCTGAAAAACGGAAGCTATGAATAAAGGAAAGCACCCCGCTTTTTAATTTCTTGACCGAAGAGACAGAATAAACTAATTTCGCAGCCTGCCTGTTATGCAGATCAATATACACGAGAAAGCCAAAAACATGACCACAACAGCCCGAAGTGCCATCGTAGTTTATACCGAGTCAACGCCCAATCCGGAGACGCTGAAGTTTGTGAGCAATAAAATGTTGTTGCACAATGACCACCTGGAGTTTGCCGATGAGGCAAGCGCCCGGCATTCGGATCTGGCCTCGGAGCTCTTCGCCTTTCCGTTCGTGCGGGGCGTCTTTATTGCCGATAATTTTGTGACCATCACAAAAAGCGAAGAAGCCGAATGGTATGAGATTATCCCGCCTCTGCGTGATTTTATTCGTGAATTTTTAAGCGAAAACAAGCCCGTCATCGATATGGAATGGTATCGCAAACTGCGCCTCGACTCGGGAGAGGGAGAAGACAGCGATGATGAGACACGCATCAAGGAGATATTGGACAAGTACATTAAGCCCGCTGTACAAATGGACGGTGGAGCGATTGTTTTCGAGTCCTATGAAAACGGAATCGTAAAGCTACAGCTAAAAGGAGCCTGCAGCGGATGTCCCTCATCGATGATCACACTGAAAGCCGGCATTGAAGGCCTGCTGAAGCGCATGATGCCTCAAATTAAAGGTGTAGAAGCCATCGAGGCCTGAGTTCTGTTTCCCCTTATTTGTTGGCGAGCTGCCCGCATGCTGCATCAATATCCCGCCCGCGGCTGCGCCTGAAAGTGGCCGTGGCACCATGGTCCTCGAGATATTGAAGAAATCGATCGCGCTTTTCGCTTCGCGCCTTTTCAAATTTTACCCCTTCGACCGGATTGTATTCGATGACATTGACTTTGGCGGGCACCTGGCGGCAGAGGGTCACGAGGCGTTTGGCATCTTCGAGGCTTTCATTGTATCCGTCAAAAAGGATGTACTCAAAAGTGATGCGCCCCCTGGTCTTGGAATAAAAATAATTGAGCGCATCCATCAGGGCTTTGAGATTATTCTGCTCATTGATGGGCATGATCCGCTTGCGCTGCTCATCCGTAGTGGCATGGAGGGAAAGCGCCAGATTGAACTTTACCCCGTCATCGCCAAGCTGCCGGATCATCTTGGCAATGCCGGCCGTAGACAGCGTGATGCGCCTTGCCGATATCCCCAGTCCGTCTTCAGAGCTAATGCGATCAATGCCGCCCAGCACATTGCGATAGTTCAGCAGCGGCTCTCCCATTCCCATAAAAACAATATTGCTCAGCCTGCGCCCGTATTCCTTCTCCGCCAATCTGTTGAGCAAGAGCACCTGGTCAAAGATTTCACCTCGATCGAGGTTGCGGACTCTTTTCATCTTGCCGGTGGCACAGAAACTGCAACTCAGGCTGCAGCCCACCTGCGATGATATGCACGCTGTAATGCGATTGGGAGTGGGAATCAGCACCCCCTCCACCTTGTGCCCTTCCCAGGTTGAAAAACGCACCTTGATCGTTTCATCCCTGCTTTTCTGCTGCAAGTCTATATGCAGTGCATTTATCACAAAAGCCTCTTCAAGCTTTTCTCTCAGACCTTTGCTCAGATTGCTCATTTCCGAAAAACCTGCCGCTCCTCTTTGCCATATCCACTCCTGTATTTGCCGGGCCCGGAAGGCTTTCTCTTCTTCAGCGGCCAGCCAGGTACTCAGCTCGCCCGGCTCCAAATTTCTGATGTCTCTTTTTTCCGGCATATGCCCAAAGTTAGGTGATTTTTGCAGCGTGCATTCATTTGCTTATCTGCTATCTTAGTCCCGTAAAACAGGCCGGCCCGTTTAAAATTCCCGAAATGCGAAAAATTTCCGCAGATATCATTTTCCCCGCTGATGCGGCTCCCTTGGAGAACGGTGTCATTGTGTGTGATGAGGAGGGAAAAATACTTCGTATCGGACCTGCTTCCGATTTCGACCCGGCTGCTATCGAAAAATACGAGGGTACGATTGTTCCCGGTTTTATCAATGCCCACTGCCACCTCGAACTCTCCTTCATGAAGGGCGCCATTCCGGAAAAGACCGGGCTCATATCCTTTGTAAAGCACGTCATTGCCATTCGCGACCGCTTCAGCAAAGAAGAAGAAATGGCAGCCATCGAGGCAGCCGAAACGGAGATGATTGCCAACGGCATCGTTGCGGTAGGTGACATCTCCAACGATCAGCGCTCTTTTGCTCAAAAATCCCGGGGGCGGCTCCGGTATCACACTTTTGTAGAGCTCTTCGACCTGGGCCCCGAAATGACCGGTGAGGCATTGAAGAAAGGGAAAAAGGTGATGGAAGCAGCCCGGCTGATTCCTTCTTCCAGCGCCAGCCTCACGCCTCATGCCCCTTACTCATGCACCCCGCGCCTGATTCGCGAGACAGACCGGCTCACACTGAAAGGAAAAGGAATACTAAGCATTCACATGCAGGAGCAGGAAGATGAGAACCGCCTCTTCACGGAAAAAAAGGGCGCATGGATCCAATTCCTGCACGACATGGGATGCAGCGACACCTGGATTGAGGCCGGGGCAAAAAGCTCGCTTCAATATCTGCTGCCCCTGCTCAGCCCTGGGAATAAAAAGCTCTTTGTGCACAACACCTTCTGCTCTGCCGAAGACATCGACTTTGCCATGGAAAACGGAGGAGAGGTATATTGGGTATTCTGCCCCAATGCCAACCTCTACATCGAAGACCGGCTGCCCGATTACCCGCTCTTTCTTCGCAAAGGGGCAAAGGGCTGCATCGGCAGCGACAGCCTGGCGAGCAATCAACGGCTTTGTATCTGGAGTGAAATAAAACAAATCAAAACTCATTATCCCGAGATACCCCTGGAAACCCTTTTGACCTGGGCAAGCATCAACGGAGCCGAAGCGCTGGGAATGGATGCAGAGCTGGGAAGCATCCGCCCCGGAAAGAAACCGGGCCTCGTGCTGATCGAAGGCCTCGGCAGCCTGCAAGACAGCATAAGGGATACTCAAATAAAGCGTTTAGTCTGAATGAGTGTAATAAAGAGACTTGCCGGGCAAACCGCCACTTACGGACTGAGCAGCATCCTCGGGCGCCTGCTCAACTGGCTGCTCGTGCCGCTTTATACCCGCTATTTCCTTCCTGCCGAATATGGAATCGTGACAGAGCTGTATGCCTATGCGGGGCTATTTTACGTGCTTTTTACCTACGGTATGGAAACGGCTTTTTTCCGCTACAGCGAAAAGCACGGGCACGATGAAAAAGTATTCAGCACGGCCGCCTGGTCTCTGATTGTCAGCAGCGTGGGACTGGGTGCCGTTTTGCTCTATTTTTCGAGCGATTTTGCCTCCTGGCTGAACTACCCCCGGCACAGTCATTTTATTCGAATTTTTGTTCTCATTCTCGTCTTCGATGCCATTGCCGCCATTCCGTTTGCACGCCTCCGGGCCGAAAACAAAGCCCTGCGCTTTGCCATGGTCAAGTTGAGCAATATCGGCATCAATGTCGGGCTCAATCTCTTCTTCATCGTCCTCTGCCCTGCCATTTTGAGTGGTGGTGTGCACAGCGGCCTCGACCGCATTATTGAGCGCATTTATCATCCCGAATTCGGGGTCGGCTATATTTTTCTTTCCAATCTCCTGGCCAGTGCTGCAACGGTGCTCCTGCTCCTGCCCGCCTTCAGAAAATTAAAATTCGGCTTCAGCGCCCTGCTCTGGAAAGAGATGATGCGCTACGGGGTCCCTCTGCTGATGGTAGGGCTGGCATCGGTGATCAACGACAACCTCGACAAAATACTGCTGAAGTTCCTTCTCCCGGGCACTCCGCAATTCGTTTCGGCACAAATCGGCATCTACGGGGCCTGCTACAAGCTGTCCATTCTCATGATCATCTTTATTCAGGCCTATCGCTATGCGGCCGAGCCGTTTTTCTTTTCGGAAGCCAAAAAAGAAGGTGCGCGGCAATCCTATGCCCTGGTTATGAAATACTTTGTCATAGCCGGAGCCCTCATATTCCTGGGCGTGCTCTTCTACATGCCGATTATCAAATATTTTATCGGACCGCGCTATCACGAAGGCCTCTATGTGGTGCCCATTCTCCTTCTCGCCAATCTCTTTTTAGGCATCTACTACAACCTTTCGGTCTGGTACAAACTCACCGACAAGACATTGACCGGTGGCTACATCGCGGTCTTCGGTTCGCTTATCACCATAGTCGGAAATATACTGCTCATCCCGGTGCTGGGTTATGAAGGCTCCGCCTGGGCCACCCTGGCCTGTTATACTTCGATGGCAGCCGTCAGCTGGCACCTCGGCCAGCGGCACTTCCCCATACGCTATGCGCACGGTAAGATTGCCTTCTACCTCTTTTTTGCGCTCGGGCTCTATCTCCTTTCTCATCTTTTTATGGAGCCCCTGCTTGGCAGCAATGCCCTGCTCGTGGCCAACAGCATTCTCTTCGTTTTCTATCTCGTGGTGGTCTATCGCATGGAGGGTTCCGAATTTGCGGCCGGATTGAAAGACTGACTACCGTCAATTTGTCAGTAATTGCTCCCGTGGCACAGCCTTTGAAGCCCGCCTGAGCAAAACAAGTAACCATGAGCAAAGGAAGAATTGACGTTCAAACCGAAAATATTTTCCCGATCATTAAGAAATTTCTCTATTCGGATCATGAGATTTTTCTGCGCGAATTGATCTCCAATGCCGTAGATGCCACTCAAAAGCTAAAAACACTGGCAAACAAAGGCGAATTCAACGGGGAGTTGGGTGATCTGAGCATAGAGGTCAAAATTGACAAAAAGAAGAAAACCCTGCACATCATCGACCGGGGTATCGGGATGACCGGGGAAGAAGTGAACAAGTACATCAACCAGATCGCACTTTCCTCGGCCAATGAGTTTCTGGAAAAATTCAAAAGCGATTCAACCATTATCGGCCGCTTCGGGCTGGGTTTTTACTCTGCCTTTATGGTGGCCGACAAGGTCGAAATCGAAAGCAAATCGTATAAGGAAGGTGCCGAAGCCGTTCACTGGGTTTGTGAAGGCAATCCCGAATACCAAATCACAAAAAGCAAAAAGAAAGACCGCGGTACCGAAGTTATTTTGCACATCAACGAAGAAAACAAAGAGTTTCTCGAAGAATACCGCATCCGCCAGCTGCTCAATAAATATTGCAAGTTCCTCCCCATTCCCATAAAGTTCGGTGAGCGGGAAGAAAGCATAAAAGACGAGAAAGGGGAAGAGAAAAAAGTAAAGGTGCCTGACATCATCAACAATACGGAGCCGGCCTGGACCAAGTCACCCACAGAACTGAGTGATGACGATTACCTTTCTTTTTACCGGGAACTGTACCCGGGGGCCGAGGCCCCGATGTTCTGGATTCACCTGAATGTGGATTACCCCTTTCATCTGACCGGCATTTTGTATTTCCCGCGGCTGAAAAAAACGGTAGAGGTACAACAGAATAAAATACAACTCTACAGCAATCAGGTTTTTGTAACCGATGAAGTGAAAGAAATTGTACCCGAATGGCTCACCCTCCTGCATGGGGTGATCGACAGTCCCGATATTCCGCTCAACGTATCGCGCAGCTATCTGCAGAGCGACCCGAATGTGAAAAGAATCAACAGCTATATCACCAAGAAAGTAGCCGAAAAGCTGGAGGAACTCTTCAAAAAAGACCGGAAATCTTTCGAAGAGAAATGGGACAGCATCGGGATATTCGTAAAATACGGGATGCTCAGTGATGATAAATTTTATGAAAAAGCTCAAAATTTCTGTCTGCTGAAAAACGTGGAAGGAACGTATTTCACGATGAAGGAATACGAAGAAAAAACAAAAGAGCTCCAGACCGATAAAGACGGAAAGCTGGTCATTCTCTATGCAAGCGACAAGGATCAACAGCATACCTACATAGCTGCTGCTCAGAAAAAAGGCTATGATGTATTGCTGATGGACACAATCATCGACACCCATTTCATCAGTCTGCTTGAGCAGAAAAATGACAAGTGGCAGTTTAAGCGGGTCGATGCCGGGTCGG
>JALSIH010000042.1 GCA_026981615.1 Chitinophagales bacterium | reverse complement strand
CCGGGTGGGCATCAGGCATTACCGGGCCGGTGTGATGCCCTCGGAGAAAGGCGGGTTTGTAGAAGAACTGCAGAAGAAGGGAAGGGTAGTGGCCATGGCCGGTGACGGCATCAACGACTCACATGCTCTGGCACAGGCGGATGTGGGCATTGCCATGGGCAGCGGTACCGACATTGCCATGGAGAGTGCGGGCATTACCCTCATGCACTCCGACCTGAAGCAGATAGCCAAAGCCATCCGGCTTTCGCAGGCAACCATGAAGACCATCCGTCAAAACCTTTTTTGGGCCTTTGTGTACAACATCGTGGCCATCCCCGTGGCGGCCGGTGTGCTCTATCCGTTTTACGGTTTTTTGCTGAATCCGATGATAGCCGGTGCGGCCATGTCCATGAGTTCCGTCTCCGTATTGTCCAACAGCCTCAGATTGAAGAAAAAGAATATCGAATAATCACAAAAACAATCATTATGAAAAAGCTCAGATATAAAACAAACATCAATTGCAACGGATGCATCAAATCCGTCAGCCCCTTTTTGAATGACCTGGAGAATATCGATCTCTGGAAAGTCGACCTCGAAAACCCGGATAAGATTTTGGAAGTGACGCTGGAAGATGAAAATGAATCTGCGGTGGTCGAAGCGGTTAAAAAGGCCGGTTTCGAAATTGAGCGGATGCCTTCGGACGGACAATAGTCTCTTCACGGGACTTTGCGCCAGGCAGTGGCCGCAAAAGCGTAACTTTCAGTCATGGAATTCTTTATCCAACGGGTTGGCGGGGCAACTGCCATTTTAAGGGTCGGGGAGTTGCGCATTGCCATCGATCCCGTGCTGTGCCCGAAAGGGAGTGTGCAGGATTACTTTTGGTTTAAGTCCCGGAGAATAGAAGAGCCCCGGTATTCCCCGCATGATTTTGATCAAATTGACCTCTGGCTTATTACCCACAATCATGAAGACCACCTGGATGCTCCGGGTATCCGGCAGATTCGCGAAGAGGCAGAGGTAATCTGCAACGGAAATGCACGAAAGAAACTGCTCCGTGAGGGGAAAGGTCATTTGAAAGTCCTCAAACGGGGCCGGCAGATGACTCTGAGCCGCAAGGGATTCGATATTTATGTGGAGGCCATTCCCGCCATTCACGGGGTCAACCCGTTGAGTGCCTTGCTGGCCGGAAGAGGAAATGGGTATTATCTGCGTATTTCAGGCGGAGGGGAGACATGCAGCATCTACTTTACGGGCGATACGGTGCTGAAGGAGAAAATATTCAAGGCCCTCGGAGACAGGCGGGTTGATTTGCTCCTGCCCAACATGGGGGCCGCTATGCAGGGAAGCTGGATTATGACGCTTACTTTAAATGCCCGTATGCTCGAAAAGATGATAGCCCGCCTGCATCCCCGGCTTGTGGTGCCGCTTCATTACGGCACCTTCGAGCATTACCGCGAACCCTCTGAAAAAATAGAAGCCCTCGCCCGTCCGGAGATAATGATGCTGAGTCCCGGCAGGGAGGTCCGCCTGCCACTCTGAGGAGGGAATGGCTCTTTCTTTTCCGGCCTTTTGAAAGCGGTCAGGAGCTTGCGGACAAAGAAGCCTGCCGGAGAGACACTCGCCACTTTCGGTAGCCGTATACGGAAAGACCCAGATAGAGCAAACTGAGCAGGGCAAAGAAATAGCCGCCACGCAAAGACCAGAGTGCGATATACACGCTGTCGACAATCAGCCATATCAGCCAGTTTTCGATCTTCTTGCGGGCTTGCAGCCAGGTGGCCAGAAAACTGAAGGCCGTGGTAAAGGCATCGGCATAGGGATAGGCCGAAGGCGGCAGGTAGCCGGCTGCATTTTCCCAGCCGAGGAATTGAGCACTCTCCACAATGTGGTCGAGGAAATAGCCGTAGGCCAGTGTCAGGGCCGTTCCCGATCCGAGAAAGAGCACCCATTGTCTGTGCGTCATCCGGCTGACAGCCAGCCCTTTGCCCTTTTTGCCCTTTCCTCCTTTCCAGGCAAACCAGGCATAGACGGATACGGCTACATAGTAGAGTTGGAGGGGAATCTCACCATAGAGCTGCACCTTGACGGCCCGGATGCTGTAGAGGATCACCCCTATGATGCTCACCGGCCAGCACCATCGCGACTCGCGGGCTGCCAGCAGCACATAGGCCAGCAAAAAAAGCACGGCAAATATCTCGACCGGGTGGAGGGCAGGCATTGTTTTTCGTTTACAGGGGGCAAAGGTAATGCCTCTCTGATGCGCTTCAAATCATTGAAGGGAGAGAAAAAATTACCTGCCGTGAACAATTTTATAACTGCGATCTTGCAGCCGGAGAATATAAATTCCGGCCGGAAGGGAGGAAAAGTCAATATCCGCTTTCCCGTCCTTTGTCCGGCCGGGGAAAAGCAGCTCTCCGTAAGAGGAAAAGACACGGAAACTTTCATTGCCTGCATTTGGAACACGGAGATGCAGTTTTGAGACTACCGGATTGGGATAAATGAGCACTGCATCGTGAGCAGCCGGAGCATCAGCCATGCCCGTATTTATTCTTCGTCCGCTGAGGCTGTATCTTGAGAGGAAATGCCATACTTCCAGGGATGCATCGATGTCGTAGTTGGTGCCGCTGCTGCCGTATTTTGTTCCTGGCCAGGTATGCCCGCCTCCCAGAACTTTAAAATGCTCTACGGCCACACCCTCATCGCCCCCGGAATAGCTCAAATGCTCCACCGTGCTGCCGTCATCGGGGTCGCTGTTGTCTACGTTTTCTTTCACGGCTTCTTTATTGCAATTATTTTCATCTACCCAGTATTTCAGCACTTTTTTTATGGAAATTGACCATCCCGTACCCGTGTACGGTACAATGCCATCGGCCGTACCGTGAATCTGCATGACGGCAACGGGGCGCTGCGGGTCGCACTGATTGTACATTTCCGGTGTCATCGATCCGGTTACCGAAGCCACGGCCGCAAAACGATTGCTCAGTTGGCAGGCCAGCTGCAGGCTCATGTACCCTCCGTTCGACATGCCCGTGGCATAGACGCGCATGGAGTCGATGCGGTAGCGGGCACGCAGGGTATCGAGCAGGCCTTCGGTGAAGCCGACATCATCTGCCGTGCTTCCCACGGTCCAGCCGCCCACATTCCAGTGCGATATGCCATTGAGATCGGTGCCCTGCGGATGAACGATCAGAAATCCGGCCGTATCGGCCAGAGGGCGGAAGTCCCCGTAAAGCATTTGATTACGGGCATTGCTCGAATAGCCGTGGAAGTTGAATAAGAGCGGCACGTCTTCCCGCCCGCTGTAATTGGCCGGCACATAGAGGATGAAGGCCCGCTTTCGTCCGTCATGTTCAATGCTGTCGTAAATCGTCTGCTGAGCCGCGAGTGCGGTGGAGACGAGTGTCAATAGCAGGACAAAGATTGCTTTCATTGTAAATGTGCTTGTGCTTTGAACTGCAATTTCCGCAAAATGCTGCGAAGAATGGCATGCGGTATCTTAATTTAACAAGTCCTTATGAACAGGGCGCCCTGCTTCCGGGCGGACACGGTAGCGCCATCACTTTCGAATAAGACATAAAAAACCCGGCTCATCAAGCCGGGCTTGGCAGCCCCTAGGAGAATCGAACTCCTGTTTCAAGGATGAAAACCTTGCGTCCTAACCACTAGACGAAGGGGCCGTTGCATTGGCGGATGCAAAGATATAATCTTTCATCTCTGTTCAAAAAACTTTTTAAAAAATATTTTTCAGAATGTGCATTCTAGGTACTTAGGCCTATTTTTGCAGCTACTTATTGACTAAAGAGAAAACTAAAAAAGATGAAAGTTGCAATCAATGGTTTTGGCAGAATCGGCCGCCTCGTTTTTCGCTCACTTTTCGACAGGGAAGGAATAGAAGTAGTGGCCATAAATGATTTGACTGACAATTACACCCTGGCGCATCTCCTGAAGTACGACAGTGCCCAGGGATCATACGGCAAGACGGTAAAAGCCAACGAAAACAGCCTTTTTGTGGATGACAAAGCCATTGAAGCACATGCCGAAAGAAACCCTGAGAAACTGCCATGGAAGCGCGTGGGCGTGGATGTGGTGCTCGAATGCACCGGAGTTTTCCGCGATGAAGCGGGCATGAGCCGGCACCTGGAGGCGGGAGCCAAAAAAGTCATCCTTTCGGCTCCGGCAAAGGGAGGAATCAAGACCATCGTACTGGGCGTCAACGAGGGGGAGCTGACGGCAGATGACGTGCTGCTGTCCAATGCCTCCTGCACCACCAACTGCCTCGGGCCGATGGTAAAAACCCTGCATGATGAATTTGGTATGGAGAAAGGATTTATGACCACCATCCATGCCTACACGGCCGATCAGAACATTCAGGACGGTCCGCACAAAGACCTGCGCAGAGCCCGTGCCGCGGCACAAAACATCGTACCGACCACCACCGGAGCCGCCAAGGCAATAGGCCTGGTTATCCCCGAGATGAAAGGCCGCCTGGACGGAAGAGCCGTCAGGGTGCCGGTGATCACAGGCTCATTGACCGAGCTGACCTGCATAGTGGGGCGCGAGGTAAGCGTGGAGGAAGTCAATCAGGCTTTTCTGAAAGCGGCAGACAGCAATCTGAAGGGCATCCTGCAATATTGTGACGATCCGATAGTTTCTACCGATATCATCGGCAGTAGCTACAGCTGCATTTATGATTCCGAGCTCACACAGTGCGATGGCAGGCTGGTAAAAATCACGGGATGGTATGACAATGAGATGGGTTATGCCACACGTTTGGCCGACCTCACCGAGTATGTGATGAAACTGGCTTAACGATGAATCTGCCAAGCGTAGACGATTTTAACTTTAAAGACCGGCAGGCCATTGTGCGGGTGGATTTCAATGTGCCTCTTGACGAAAAACTGCAAGTGCGGGACGATACACGCATCCGGGCGGCTCTTCCCACAATAAAAAAAATACTAAAGGACGGAGGGCGGGTCATCCTGATGTCGCATCTCGGGCGTCCGAAAGACCGGGAGGATCGCTTCTCGCTG
>JALSIH010000041.1 GCA_026981615.1 Chitinophagales bacterium | reverse complement strand
CGATCGGGATGGCCGGAGTACGCCTAGAAGCCAATTTTCACATCATAGCCGGGCAGGTCAACCCGATACGCAATATTTACAAATGCGTAAAAAAGGCCGGGCTTGAGGTCAAAGACCTTATACTCGAGCCGCTGGCCTCCTCGGCAGCCGTTCTCAGCGAGGAAGAAAAAGAAGCCGGAGTGGCCCTTGTAGATATTGGTGGTGGAACCACCGATATTGCCATCTTTCAGGACAACATCATCCGGCATACGGCTGTCATCCCCTTCGGTGGAAATGTGATCACCGAAGACATCAAGGAAGGTTGCATGATCATGCGCAACCAGGCGGAGCAGCTGAAAGTACGCTTCGGGTCGGCCTTTGCCGTAGAAGCTCAGGAAAATGAGATTGTCTCCATTCCGGGTTTGCGGGGCATGGCACCGCGCGAGATATCCGTAAAAAACCTTTCCCACATCATTCAGGCCCGCATGGAAGAAATCGTAGAGCATGTGTTTTACGAAATCAAGCATTCGGGCTTCCGCAACAAGCTGATCGGAGGTATTGTGCTCACAGGTGGCGGGAGCAAGCTGAAAAGCCTGCCGCAGTTGGTCGAGTATATCACCGGCATGAATGCCAGGGTGGGGTATCCGACCGAGCACCTCTGCAAGGGATACACGGACGAGATTAAACATCCGATGTATGCCACCGGAATCGGCTTGAACATCAAGGGATTTGAAGATTTTGATTATGAGCGGGAGAAGGCCCGGCATAAAGAACCGTTGCGTACCCTGGCCGGTGAGGAGGCCGGAGAAAACGAGGCGGAAGAAAGAGAAGAAACAAAGAGTGTAAGAGCTCCGAAGATGCGCTGGTTTGACCGGATACTGAATACCGGCAAGCGCTTCTTTGAAGAAGATGACTCTGAATTTGAATAAACGATTGCCCAAATATAAATTAAGATATATGCCTATGGAATTCGATATGCCAAAAGAAAAATCGTCCATCATAAAAGTGATCGGAGTTGGCGGTGGCGGCAGCAACGCAGTGGACAATATGTTCCAACAGGGAATCAAAGGGGTCAACTTCGTGGTGTGCAACACCGACCAGCAGGCCCTTGATAAGAGTCCCGTCCCTAACAAAATACAGCTCGGACCATCGCTTACGGAGGGCCTGGGTGCCGGCTCCAAGCCGGACGTAGGCCGCGAAGCGACCGAGGAGTCGATAGATGACATCAAAGAGATACTCGGCATCAATACCAAGATGGTATTTATCACGGCCGGAATGGGCGGGGGTACCGGAACGGGCGGGGCGCCCGTGATTGCCCAGCTCTGTCGCGATATGGGCCTTCTGACCGTGGGAATTGTAAGTGAACCGTTTGCATTCGAAGGCCGGAGAAGAGCAATTCAGGCCCAAAAAGGCATTGAAGAATTGCGCGATAATGTGGATTCCCTCATTGTTATCTGCAACGACAAGCTTCGGAAAATATATGGCAATCTGGAGCTCAGCGAGACATTCCGCAAGGCCGATGAGGTTCTGGCCACCGCAGCACGCGGAATTGCCGAGATCATTACGGTGCCGGGATATATCAATGTGGATTTCGAAGATGTGAAAACCGTAATGACCAACAGCGGGGTGGCCCTCATGGGTTCGGCCGAAGCCGAAGGCGAGCATCGCGCCATGCTGGCAGTCGAAGCCGCACTTTCTTCTCCCTTGCTGAGCGACAATGATATCTCCGGAGCCAAAAACATTCTCCTGAACATCACTTCGGGTACGAGAGAAATACTCATGGATGAAATCGATATCATTACCGAATATCTGCAAAATCAGGCCGGCAATGAAACCGATATTATCTGGGGAAATTGTAATGATGAATCTCTCGGAGAAAAAATCTGTGTGACCGTCATTGCCACCGGTTTTGAAGCTGAGCAGGAAAAACAAAAGCGCAAGATTGCCAGCGGAACACGAACCGTCATACGGCTTGATGAGGAGCAGACGGATTCGGATGACGAATATCAAAGGCCGGGCTCCGGATTGCCGGAAGAGGAAGAGGATGAGAACCAATTCACTTTTGATTTTCAAAATGAACCTCCTCTTTCACAGGAAACGGATCCGTATTCTAAAAAGCGGGACGAGACGAAGCCGTCACCAATGGACGAGCGCAATGAAGTGCCGGCTACGAATCAGGAGAGCATTGATCTGGATATCGGCTCGCCTGCCCGGTCCATGCGTTCTCCCATGCAGGATGACGAGCAAATGCAGCGCATACGCAAGCTGCGTCAAATGAGCAGCATGCGTTTCAGCAACCCCGAGAAATTACGTGAGCTGGAAGAGGAACCCGCCTACAAGCGCAGGCAGGTCGAGTTGAATGACGTCCCTCATTCATCCGAGCAAAGCATATCGCGCATCTCCCTAAGCGAGACTTCCGAAGGAGAGGAGGGGGAGAACCCGAAGGTGGAACTGCGCAAAAACAACTCCTACCTGCATGACAGTGTGGACTAAGAATTTTCTCATAGCAATAGGTTGATCACGCCCCGGCCTTTACGGCCGGGGCGTGGTTTTTACTGTTGCTTCAAAATCTCTTCCACGGCCCGGATGGCAGCTTTCTCGCGCCGGGGGCCCGTTCCCCGGATGATCGTATACGGGCGCTCTATTTGGCGTATTTCCGCAAGGTATCGCTCGAAAAGAAATAGCCTCCTCTCCGGGTCTTCGCGCAGCGGATCGGGCTCCCAGGGGATGTCGGGATACAGGAGCAGATAATGGCCGGCCGGATAGGCCTTCAGGTGGGCATCAAGGAAAGGCCAGTGCAAGCCGAATTTATCGTCCAGCCAGATGCGAATCGTCAGCAGGTCGCTGTCCGCGAAAAAGGATTCCTTCTTTGCCGCCATGGCCTTTTCGGCTTCGATCTGTCCGGCTGCAATTCTTTTCAAATCATCAAGTCCGTAGGAAGGCCCGTTTATTTCCAGGTAGCCTCGGGCATACTCGCCAAGCAGGGGCCACGAAAAATGGCGGCTGAGTGCACGGCCCAGGCTGCTCTTGCCCGTAGACTCGGGCCCCGTGAGGACTATCTTGAGTGCTTTTCTTCCCATTCCGAATATCCCGGTGCCTGCAATGCCGGCCCGAAGGGTAAATATCGGGATATCCCTGCGAAATTTTTCGAAGCAGGAGGAAAAGAAGGCCCGGACGCTTTCCTGCCGCCTGCTCGGGTTTCTGCTTTTTTGTCCGGAACCATTGGCAGTTCATATCCATTAATCCTCCGGGTTGTCTATATTGCCCCCGCATTCGCATTCGGGCCGGGGTGCCCGTGCAGAAGCAATAAAACAATGGAAAGCAGGATTTACATAAAAAATATGGTTTGCCCCCGGTGCATTGCCACGGTGCGGAGCATCTTCGAAGAGATGAATCTCGGTGTGTCGGATATCCGCCTCGGAGAGGTCTCCGTAAGCCGGGAAATACGGGAAGACCGGAAAGAAGCACTAAGCAAAAAATTGGAGCAACATGGCTTTGAACTGCTGGAAGATCAGAAGTCAAGGATGATTGCGCAGATCAAATCCGTCATCATTGAGCAGATTCATCATCGCCAGGGCGAAATGAAGACCGGCTTCTCGTCTTTGCTTTCCGAAAAGCTGCACCATGAATATACTTCGCTGAGCAAGCTCTTTTCCTCCGTAGAGGGCATGACCATCGAACGGTTTATTCTGAAGCAAAAAATTGAAAAGGTGAAGGAACTCATCTTTTACGATCAGCTGAGCTTGTCAGAAATAGCTTACCGACTGAATTACAGCAGTGTGGCACATCTCTCGGCCCAGTTTAAAAAAGAGACCGGCATGACTCCCACGGAGTTTCGCAAAAACCGGAAGCCGGGCCGCCTCCCCCTCGACTCCATCTGAGTTGGATTTTTTTCTGTAAAAATCCGGGAGAACAGTGTCTTAGCCCCCTAGCAATCCGGACATAATTATAGATAGAAATCTGTAATAAAATCATTAAAATTATGTCCTATGAAAAAGCGAACGTTTAGTAAAGAGCAAAAACCGGCCATATTAAAGGAACCCTTTATAAATAGCCGGAATAAACTAGTTCCAAACTGTCAGGGCCGAGAATTTTATATTTCCTGCCCCATGGTTCATAAGGGCCTAACGGCTTAAAACTTTGATTATTACGATATTTTTGTAAGTTGATGTTTTTTAATTTGTCTGGATAAATTATTCCAATATTGCAAATGCTATCTTCAATATAAAAGGCAAATAATCTTTCTCTTAATAAATAGGCTCCATCAAGTCGTTGATGATCCACAAAAGGCTGTGTCCCCATTATAAGCAAACATTCGTAGTTTTTTTTTAATATTACAACAGCTATAATGCCCATACTGTCTGAAGTTAAGGTGTCAAGTTGATCTGACAAAGATTTCATTTCGGCATACAGCGCTGGAGAAATTGCTTCTTTTGCTTTTTCATTCATGCTTTTATTCACAGCGGTTAAGGTGTTTTTTTCTTCCTGATCTGCGGATTGGCAGCAGTATAAGAAGATCAAGACAAGAAGGAACGATGAAAATTTACGCATCTTTTTTAATTAAAATCCCAGATTTCTGTAAAGGTCGCTTGCTTTTGTAACCCTTCGAATAAAAATCGCATTATTCCAGGGGTTATAGTTATATAAGATACTATTGTCAGTAGAGTAAACATAATGTTTGGGAAAAACAGTCCAGGAATCACCATTAATAAACCAGCTGTTAATGTTTGTCATCCCTGCGGCCTTAAATTTGTAATAACGTCTTCTTACATTATCCATGTCATCATAAAGGCCATCTACATCAGAGGCACCTTGTGTACCTCCACTTGGATGTGAATGCATTGAGAAGATCATCGAAAATTCGTCATTGAATCCGGGAATACCAAGAACCGAGCTTACTGCTCCCGATCCGTAACCGGCATTGTCATGACTCGTTCTCAGGACATACTCATTTCCAGTTTGCATGCGATGACCGCTTATTCCCCATTCAACATTTGTGTTATCAACTGCAAAGTAGAAAATATGGAAGAGTTCTGATTTATTATCATTTATTGCATAACTCCCGTTAAAATCAGATCGAGACCTGGCCAAATCGGGAAGAATTGACCTGTTTTTTACTTTCAATCCATCATCCCT
>JALSIH010000040.1 GCA_026981615.1 Chitinophagales bacterium | reverse complement strand
TGCTCTGCGGCCGGCAGCCCGGGCACTCCGTTGATTTGGATCACGCTGACCGTAAAGCTGTACGCCACACTGTCAATGACCATGTCCGTAAAGACATGGGCCGCATTGCCCTCATCGTGGTTGACGACCTCTTCGATAAAAACCATGGCCGTGTCCAATACGGCATCCGTATAGTTGAAGGTTTTGAAGGCGGGATTGCTTGCGGACGGGTCTTGCATGTCGGCCGGTATTTTTTTATTGCATGATGCAAGGATGAAAATAAGAAAAAAGGCGGAAAGAAAGTGAAGGATATTTGAAATTTTCATAGTAAAGAAATTTAGAAAGTGAAAAAAACACATAAACAGTTTAATGGGAACAGGGAGTGAAGATAAGATGGGGGGGTAATAACCAAACGCCTGTGTCGGAAAACAGAATAAATCGACCCAAGCTGCACGATATAGCCGCTAAGTGGTATAAAATTCTACATAAAATGCAATTTTTATTTTCAGTCCTTGATCCGGAGTGGCGGAAAAAAACGGTGGCAGCAGCACGGAAAGGATTGCGGTCTTTTTGATGCGAATCATCGCAAATGCTTTTAAAATTCACATATATTTGTTTTCCTTAAAAAGAAAATCATCCATGGACACACTGCACGCCTATCTCGAGAAAAACAAAGACCGCTTTTTGGAAGAACTCTTCGAATTGTTAAAAATTCCATCGGTAAGTGCCGATCCGGCTTTTAAGGACGATGTCTTCGAGGCGGCTGAGTATGTGCGTGCCCGCCTCGAGGCGGCCGGTGCCGAAAAGACGGAAGTATGCCCCACGCAGGGATACCCCATCGTGTACGGAGAGAAGATCGTAGATACGAGTGCTCCCACGGTGCTTGTGTACGGGCATTACGATGTGCAGCCGGCCGATCCGTATGAACTTTGGGATACACCGCCTTTCGAGCCGGTCATACGCAACGGGGCCATCTATGCCCGCGGTTCGAGTGACGACAAGGGCCAGATGTATATGCACATCAAAGCGCTGGAGCTGATGCTGGCCACCGATGCGCTGAACTGCAATGTGAAATTTATGATCGAAGGCGAGGAAGAAGTGGGCTCGGCCAGCCTGGGGCAATTTGTAAAAGACAACAAAGAGCGTCTGGCTGCCGATGTGGTGCTTATTTCGGATACGGCCCTTATTTCCATGGAGCATCCGAGCATCACCGTGGGCCTGCGCGGGCTGGCTTACATGGAAGTGAAAGTGATAGGCCCCAACCGCGATCTGCATTCGGGCATCTACGGAGGTGCGGTGGCCAACCCGGCCAATGTGCTCGCTGAAATGATTGCAAAACTGAAGGATGAAAATAAGCGGATCACCATACCGGGCTTTTATGACAAGGTGGATGAACTGAGTGCCGGGGAGCGGGCGGCCATGGCCGAAATACCCTTTGATTTGGAGGCATATAAAAAAGAGCTCGGCATACCGGATATCGAAGGTGAAGGGGGCTATTCGACCATCGAACGAACCTCCATTCGTCCGGCCCTTGATGTCAACGGCATTTGGGGCGGATATACGGGCGAGGGTGCCAAGACCGTGATACCCTCCGAAGCCAGTGCCAAAATCAGCATGCGTCTGGTTCCGCACCAGCGTTCGGAAGAGATATCGGCCCTTTTTGAGGAATACATCAAATCCATCGCCCCGCCATCGGTGCGGGTGGAGGTAAGCGCCCTGCACGGAGGCGAGCCCGTAGTGACACCTGTTGACTCGGTGGCTTACCGGGCAGCGAGCAAAGCCATGGAAAGCACCTTCGGAAAAAAGCCGATACCCTACCGCAGCGGGGGCTCCATTCCCATTGTGCCGATGTTTGAAGAGTTGCTGGGTCTCAAAAGCATTTTGATGGGATTTGGCCTTGATACCGATGCCATTCATTCGCCCAACGAACATTTCGGGCTGATCAACTTTTTCAAAGGAATCGAAACGATACCTTATTTCTATCGCTACTATGCCGAGCTCTACGGGCAGTCAAAATAAAAGCGAGCGTTGCAGCCGGGCTCTTTTATTGGCCCGGTGGCCGTATCCGTACCTCTACGAAAAAACTGTCGGGCGAAGCCAGCATCACGCGTTGCCGGGCCTCTATCCGGTAGATTGAGTCGCGTACATAAAGGATTTTCTGCCGCGAGTGATAGACGGGGTTTTTTTCATCCAGAAGAAGCGCAATGCGCCAGATATTGCCGTCTTTCTCTTCCACGCTAAGTTGGCGGACACTCAGCCCCTCATCCAATGCCTCATACCGGGTCATTTTGCCTCCGGCCGATTCGCTGCTTTCCATTTTGTAACGACTGCGCAGCGCATCTTTGTTGATGTCCGATTCGATCAGAAGGTGGAAGAGCCTGCACCACGCACTGCTGTCGGCCGCAATGAGGGTATCGGATTCATATTGCCCGTTTACACCGGCCCTGGTGATCATCCGGTAGCGGCCCTCTGAATAGCGGCCGGCTTCTTCGTTCAGAAAGCTTTGCAGATCATAGAAGCGGGTTTTCTCCGCAGCTCCCTCCGCTGCCGGTCGGCAAGCTGCGAGAATGCCCAGGCCCAGGAGGAGGAGGAGATATCGTTTTATCCGTTTCTTGCTTTTCATCGCGTAAGGTTTGCCGCACTTTCTTGCTGTGCGCTAAATTAGCGAAGCGGAAAGCTAAGATAAAAGCAGCTGCTTTCTTAACTTCAATGCGATAATATTGGCTTGAGATTTGCAAGTCACACAAAAAACCGATCATGATGTCATTGCTTCAATTTTTAAGTATTGCGATAATAACGGTCTCGGGCTTCTTGCAGGAAGGCCCTTTGACTCCCCCCTTTGATAAAATTGCGCTTGCCATTGAGAAAGGAGATGCTGCAGACCTGGCCGCTCATTTTGACAAAAACGTAGAATTGACCCTCCCCGGCAACGAAGGAATCTTCAGCAAAACTCAGGCGGAGCAGCTGATGAAAGATTTTTTCGTCAAATACAAACCCGATTCATTCAAACTGATGCACAAGGGAGGATCGGAAAAGACGGCCATGTACGGCATCGGGGTGTTGATGAGTGGGAAAGGAAAATTCAGGCTCTACATTTTTGTAAAAAAGGTCAACGGGAAGTATCTGATTCAGCAATTGAAGGTGAGCAATGATAGATAAAGCGCTGCTCCGCTCCCTGGATGATTATTTCGAGCTTTGCATTCGCGAGGACATAGGAGCCGCTGACTACAGCACGGAAGCCTGTATTCCTTCAGCGGCACGTGGTCGCAGTGTGTTGATAGCCAAAGAAAGCGGAATCGTGGCCGGTTTGCCGCTGGCCGAATATTTGCTGAAAAAATTTGATGCGGAAGCGCAGCTGCACTATTTGAAGACAGACGGGCAAAGGGTAGAGGAGGGGGATAAGCTCTTTGAAGCCGAAGGCCGGATACGGGCTATCCTGAGTTCCGAGCGCCTCATCCTGAATTTTATTCAACGCCTGAGCGGCATTGCCACACGCACCGCAGAATACGTGGCAATAGCCTCAAAATACGGGGTGCGGGTGGCCGATACCCGCAAGACCACCCCCGGCATGCGCCTCCTCGAAAAGGCAGCCGTGAGGGCAGGCGGGGGGATGAACCACCGCATGGGGCTCTACGATATGATCATGATCAAAGACAACCATGCCGACTTTGCAGGGGGAATTTCGAAAGCCGTAGCGGCCGTTGAGCGTTTTCTGGATGAAAAAGGCCTTGCGCTTAAAATAGAGGTGGAAACCCGGAATCCGGAAGAAGTGCGTGAGGCCTTGAAGAGCGGACGGGTGGATGTCATCATGCTTGACAATTTCAAGCCGGACGAGATTCGTGAAGCCGTGGCGCTCATTGACGGGCGTGCAGAGATCGAAGCCTCGGGAAATATTACTTATGAGAATCTGGAGGCCTATGCTTCCACCGGCATCGACTACCTTTCGACCGGAGCGCTGACACATTCGGTGCGCAGTCTGGATATGAGCCTTTGTGCACTTTTCGATTCGCCCCGCTAAAAGGCCGGCCGTAGGTCAATTTTCTTATTTTTGTGCTATGTGGAAGAAGGAATGGTATTACTTTAACGTGCTGGTCAGGCGCCTGCTCATTGTGCTGGCTCTGTTTATGATATGCCGGCTGATTTTTTTCCTCTTCAACAAGGATCTTTTTCCGGAATTGGGCATCAATGAATTTTTTATGGCATCCCTTGAGGGCTTGCGCTACGATCTGGCTGCGGTGCTCATCATCAATAGTGTTTTTATTCTTCTTCATCTGCTGCCCAACCCGTGGCGAAGCTCCCGCAAATATCAGCGCTTTCTGAAGTGGCAGTTTTATCTTATCAATGGGGGTTTCCTCTTTCTCGAGGCGGCCGACTTCATCTATTTCCGCTATGGCAGTGTTCGCACATCGAGCCACCTGCTCGGACTGCGATACGATATCATCCACCTGGTGCCCCAGTTTATGCGCGATTTCTGGTATCTCCTCTTGCTGGTCGTGGCGCTTTTTTTCGTAGTGGAGTGGTTTTATCGCAAAACGTCCGTTCGAAAGAAACATCATCCGCTTCCGGCATTGGCCATCATCGGATTCACCCTTCTGCTGGCATTCGGCCTGGCGCCCTTGCTTGCGCGCGGAGGGGCGCTGGCACTGCAAAAGGGAAAAAGCGAGCACATAAGCCGGGCTTCGGAGTGGCCGCTTATCACCAATACCACTTTTACGGTCATCGAGTCGTTTGTGAGGCGCTATCTGGAAGACCCGCAATACCTCTCAGCCGAAGAAGCCGGAAAGATTTATCCCATGAAACGTGAGATGGAGGCCCATTCGCCATTGACAGCCGCTTTCGAGCGCAGCAAGCGCCCCAATATTGTGGTCATCCTGCTGGAGAGTTTTTCTTCGGAATACATCGGTTTTTTCAACAATGGCAAGGGCCACACGCCTTTTCTCGATTCGCTGCTCGCGCGCTCGCTGGTTTTTTCCAATGCCTATGCCAACGGCAAACACTCCATTGACGCCATCGTCTCCGTTGCGGCAGGGCTGCCCCCGCTGATGCCCGACCCTTTTATCAGCTCGCCCTACTCCGAAAATGAAATAAACGGAATGGGAGATTACCTTAAAAAATGCTCCTACCACAGTTATTTTTTTCACGGAGCCCGCAGCAATACCATGCAACTCGATAAATTTCTTCCGCGTGCCGGGTTCGATCATTTTTTCAGCATGGAGGATTATGGCAATGA
>JALSIH010000039.1 GCA_026981615.1 Chitinophagales bacterium | reverse complement strand
CCGATTCCCGATGACCCCCATCGCTTTTCCCCTGGCCCATCATACGCTTCCGGTGCTCAATGTCAAAGCCTTTGTCGACTGGATAGAGCTGCCCTACTACCGGCTGCCGGGATTTACGCATGTAAAATCGGGAGATATCGTGGTCTTTAACTTTCCGGCCGGAGATACGGTGGTGAAAGCCCGGCAGGAGATGAGCTATGAAAACCTGAAACGCCTGCGGGGCGGCCTCGATTTCAAAGAAGACGAGCTGATCTGGCGGCCCGTTGACAAGCGCGAAAACTATGTAAAACGCTGCGTGGCCGCTGCCGGTGATACGCTGTTGATCAAAGATGCCGAAGTCTATCTCAACGGCAAGCTGCAGCCCACCCCCGAGATGGCCCAGTTTGCCTACCGCATCAGCACCAAGCTGCCCCTCGGCAACAGTTTCTTCGAAGAATACGGGCTTCTGCGCAGCGATGTGTCGGGCCCTTCGAGGATGCCCGGCCACAGTGGCTATCTCTACCTCATCCACACCACGATATCAAATATTGAAAAAATAAAAAATCTCGGATTTGTAAAAGAAGTGAAACGCATCAGTGGCGAAGACCGGGAGGAATACAAATACGACCTGTTGTATCCGCACGACCATAAGAAATATCCCTGGGACCTCGACAATTTCGGCCCCGTCTGGATACCGAAGAAAGGGGTGAGCATTCCGCTGAATGACGAAACCTGGCTCTTTTACAAGCGCTGCATCACGGCCTACGAACACAACCGGGTAGAGCGGAAGGACGGCAAATTTTATATCAACGGAAAAGAAAGCGAGCGCTACACTTTCCGCCTCAACTACTACTGGATGATGGGCGACAACCGGCACCGCTCGCTCGACTCGCGCTACTGGGGTTTTGTGCCGGAAGACCACATCGTGGGTACGCCCTGGTTTATCTGGTTTTCGACCGACCCCGACCGCAAGGGCCTGATCGAGTCGATACGCTGGGAGCGCATCATGAAGTTTGTACGCTAAGCCCGCAGGCGCAAAAGCATCAAAAGAAAAGCCCGGAATCGCTTCCGGGCTTTCTCTTTTCACCAAAAAATCAAAATATTACCACTTCTCCGCTTCTTCGCTGTCCGTGCTTTTCGATTCATCCTCATCACCGGATGGCGCTTCGTCCGTTTTTTCTTCCCCTGTTCCGGCTGTTTCCTCTCCCGTTTCGAATTTTACTTCAAAGTCTTCGCTCTCAACTGTTTCCTCCTCTCCGCTTTCTTCTTTCGCGGCTTCGGGTTCTTCTGCCTGGGCCAGACCTTCCGCAGGCGCTGCCATTCCCTGTTTTTGTATCGACTCTTCGTCAATTTCGCGGTTAAACTCGTCAAAATCGTAGTCGGGCATAAGTTCCTCTTTGACGTGGTTCATGGCCAGTTCGAGTGCCTTCATGAATTTGTTGAAATCTTCTTTGTAAAGAAAGAGCTTATGCCGTTCGTAGCCGTCATCGTCAAATCGCTTCTTGCTTTCGGTGATGGTCAGGTAGAAATCTTCGGATCGCGTGGGGCGAACATCAAAAAAGTATGTTCTCCTTTTGCCGGCCCGCAGTCGAAGGGAATAAACCGGCTCTCCTCTTTTTTTACTTTTGTCTTGCTCCACAGAACGCTCGTTTTATAAGAAATAAATGAAATCAAAAGGGAATTACTTCCCGAATTTATAAAGATTTGACGCACTAACTCAAATTTTCGCGGGTTTTTTGTTTCTCCATCAACTGGTAATAAAGGCCCTTTCTCCGGATCAGATCTTCGTGCAATCCCTGCTCCACAATTTCACCCTGATCGAGTACGATGATATGGTCGAAGCGAATGAAGGAGAAGGCTCGGTGGGTGATCACGATGGCGGTTCGCTGCCGCAGTTCCTCTTTGAGGCTTTGCATGATGACCTTTTCGGTGTTGGCATCCACGGCCGAGAGGCTGTCGTCAAGGATGACAATCCGCGGGTCGCGGATGAAGGCACGGGCAATGGAGATTCGTTGTTTTTGTCCGCCCGAGAGGGTTACGCCCCGCTCGCCCACGAGGGTTTCGTAAGCAGCCGGCAGGGCGTTGATTTCTTCGTGGATAGATGCCAGGCGGGCAGCCGATTCGATGCGTTCGGGTGGCGCCTCCTCACCTGTCAGGCCGAAAGCAATGTTGTTGCGAATGGAATCGGAAAAGAGAAAGGTATCCTGCGGCACATAGGCAATTTGCCGTCTGAGGCTTTTCAGGCTGATGTCCCTGATGTCGATGCCGTCAATGAGAATTTGCCCCGAAAGCGGCTCGTAGGTGCGGGTGAGCAGGTCGGCAATGGTCGACTTGCCCGAGCCGGTGCGCCCGACAATGGCCAGGCGCTCTCCGGCCTCCAGCTTGAAGGAGACATTTTTCAGTGCTTCCACGCCCGTATCGGGATAACGAAAGCTTACATTCCGGAATTCAACAGCCCCCCGTATTTCGACATCCATGGTGTTCGGCCGGTCGTAGATGAGGGTGCCGGTATCGAGAAACTCGTTGATGCGTTTTTGTGAAGCGGCCGCGCGCTGTACGATGGAGGCCACCCAGCCGAGCGAAGTGACGGGCCAGGTGAGCATGCCCACGTAGATGACAAATTCGGCAATGTTGCCCGCAGTGATTTTTCCGCTGATCACCTGTATTCCTCCCACGTAAATGGTAATGATGGTACTCAGGCCGATCAGCAAGAGCATAAAAGGAAAAAAGAGCGCCTGCACACGGGCCAGCTCCAGCGACTTCTCCTTGTATTTTTCGCTTTGCCCCGCAAAGAAGCGCACATAGTTGCGTTCCTGCACGTAGGCTTTGATCACACGAATGCCCGAATACACCTCCTGCGTGACGGTGGTCAGAAAAGAGAGCTGCTTCTGAATGGCCTCCGAGCGCTTGTTGATAATGTTGTTGATGTAGTAAATCGTGAGGCTGAGGATGGGAAGCGGCAGCAGGACATAGAGGGTCAGCTCGGCATTGACACTGAGCATGACCCCGATGACCATGACGAAAAGCACCAGGGTATTGAGGGCATACATGATGGCGGGCCCGAGGTACATGCGCACTCGCGAGACATCCTCGGAGATGCGGCTCATCAGGTCGCCCGTGCTGTTGCGCTTATAAAAAGCCTGGTCCAGCTTCTGATAGTGGGCATAAATCTCGTTGCGGAGGTCAAACTCGATGTGCCGCGACATGATGATGAGTGTCTGCCGCATGAGGAACATAAAAAGGCCTTTGAGCACGGCCATCAGCAAGACCAGCACACCGAAGAAAAGCAGCCCGTAGGTGAAGATGCCGTAAAATTCATCCTGCAGGCCCATGCCGGCATAGAGGCGGTAGAAGGCAATATTCTCCCTGACCAAATCGAGGGCATAGCGAATGACGATGGGCGGCAGGACTCCGAATACATTGGATACAATGACAAAGACAATTCCGAGCAGGAAATGCCATTTGTAGCGGAAGAAGTACTTATTGAGGACCTTGAGTTCTTTCATCTATGGGTAATGCAACGGATCAATAATCGAAGATAAGGGAAGCCGGTTCCAAAAATAGCGCCTTCACGGCTTTTCACAATTTCCTCTTCGATATTGATGCACATCACCTCAATTCAAGGTCAAATTGATTTAACTTTGCGCCAACTAAAATCAAGGGGATGAGCCAATCAAATGAGCACAAGGGAATATTCGGGCAAATCGAAGGATATGATCATGAGCAAATTGTTTTCTGCAACGATCCGGAGACGGGACTGAGGTCCATCATCGCCATTCACAACACGGTATTGGGGCCTGCCCTCGGAGGCACCCGCATGTGGAATTATGCCAGCGAGGCCGAGGCGGTGCACGATGTAATCCGTCTTTCGCGCGGAATGACCTTCAAGGCGGCCATCAGCGGCATCAACCTGGGCGGAGGCAAGGCCGTGATCATCGGCAACCCGGCCACCGACAAGTCGGAGGCGCTCTGGCGCAGGTACGGCCGCTTTGTCGATTCCCTCTCGGGCAAATATATCACGGCCGAAGATGTGGGCACCAACACCGAAGACATGGAATTCATCAGCATGGAGACCGATTACTGCACGGGCAAGCCCGAATATCTGGGCGGTGGCGGTGACCCCTCGCCTGTGACGGCCTACGGCACCTATCTCGGGATGAAAGCCGCAGCCAAAGTAAAATGGGGCGATGACAGCCTCAAAGGAAAACGGGTGATGGTGCAGGGCGTGGGCCATGTCGGGCAATATCTCGTGGGCCATCTTATCGAAGAAGGGGCCGAGGTGCTCATTGCCGACATCAACCGGAAAAACATTAAAATGACCATGGACCGCTATGAGGTGACCCGGGTCGATGCGGATAAAGTATATGAACAGGACATGGACATATACGCGCCCTGTGCCCTGGGAGCCACCTTGAACGATACGAGCATTCCGCAATTGAAATGCGGGGTGGTGGCCGGTGCGGCCAACAACCAGATGGAAGATGAAAAACGACACGGAGCCATGCTCAGAGAAAAAGGCATTGCCTATGCCCCCGATTTTCTCATCAATGCGGGCGGCCTCATCAACTGCTATGTCGAGTTGCAGGGTTACGACCGGGAGCGTGCTTTCGGATACACCGAAAAAATCTATCAACGAACACTGGATATTTTTGAAAAGGCAGCACAGGAGGACATTACTACCCACGAGGCCGCAGAACGAACGGCTCTGGAACGCATCGGGGCCATTGCCCGTGTCAACAGCCGTTTCTGATTATTTTTTTTAAAGAAGGACCACAGTCATGCATTATAGAAGAAATGCCCGAATCAAGGTGATGCAGGCATTATATGGTTTTAGTCAGGACGATTTCGTTCCCGTCAGAAACCTTGAAAAACAATTGCGCGATCGATTTGAGGAAAGCTACAAGGCCTATCTCTACTGCCTGCTGGTGATAAAAGATGTCTGCGAATATACCGACACCTATGCCGATGTGCAGGCCTCCAAGCTCCTGGCCAGCGAATCGGAAAAAAAAGCAAGCAGACGCCTGGCACATTCCGTTTTTGTGGAATTTCTCGACCGGAACGAAAGCTTTAAAAAAGCGATCAGGAAAAACCGGCTCGAAAAATTATCGGACGAAGACCTGAGCAGAAAAGTCTTCTATCAACTCAAAGACAGCCCCCTCTATCAGCGCTACGCCAACGGGGAAGAAAGCGAAGGGGTGAGCGATGAGGAAATATTGCAGTACCTTTTCGAAGAGTTGATGGCCGACAACGAAGACT
>JALSIH010000038.1 GCA_026981615.1 Chitinophagales bacterium | reverse complement strand
CATTGCCGTGGAAGGCAACCCCCTCGAAAACATAGCACAAATGAAGCAAGTACGCTTCGTGATGAAAGACGGTGTAATCTATAAATCTGAACTTTAAATCCGGACACAGTGAATTACAGAGCAAAATTTGCCCTCTGGGGCGCCCTCTTCGGCCTGGCCTTCCCGGTACTGGCTTTGATAATAGAATTAATCACGCTGGACAAAAGTTTCAGCCTTGCCGGCATCATAGAGCTTCACCGCGAGATATCGCTGCTGTGGATCATCGATACGGCTCCTTTCTTTCTGGGGCTCTTTGCCTCCTTTGCCGGGCGAAAGCAAGACAAGCTGATGCTCATCAACCGGGAGCTCGAAAAACGGGTGGAAGAGCGCACCCGCGAGCTGAAAAAAGCCAAGGAAGAGGCCGAAAAGGCAGCCATGGCCAAGACTCAGTTCCTCTCGACCATGAGCCACGAAATCCGCACGCCCCTCAATGCCGTGATCGGCATGAGCGAGCTGCTGGCCGGCACGGAATTGAATGAGGAGCAACACGAACTGGCCCATACCATCAACAGGAGCGGAAGCACCCTGCTTGGCATTATCAACAACATCCTCGACTTCACAAAAATCGAATCGGGAGGGGTCGAGCTCGAATCCATCGAGTGCAGCCTCTATGAGTTGATTGAAGACGTGCTCGAACTGTTGAGCGGGAAAGCCTATGAAAAAGGCATCGAACTGGCTTACGACATAGAGTACAGCGTACCGGATTTTATTTACACCGACCCCACACGGCTGCAGCAGGTGCTGGTTAACCTCGTCAACAATGCCATCAAATTCACCGAAAAGGGAGAGGTGGTTATCCGCATTCGCTGCCTTGAATCCGGGAAGAATACATGCCATCTTGAGATAGATGTGACGGATACCGGCATTGGCATTCCCGCAGATAAGATCGGAAAACTCTTCAGCTCCTTTACACAGGTCGATGCCAGCACCACCCGAAAGTATGGCGGAACGGGACTCGGACTGGCCATCAGCAAAAAGATTGTCGAACTCTTCGGTGGAAAGATTGAAGTCAGCAGCGAAGTAGGGAAAGGAACGACCTTTCGCATTCTTTTGCCGGCCCGGTCCAGCGACCGCAAGCTGGAAATGTACCGGCCCGGTATGCTGAAAGGAATGACCGCTTTTGTAGTGGACGACAACCTGACCAATCGCAAAATATTTGAAAAGCAGTTGAATAAGGCGGGCGTACGTGTGGACCTTTATGAAAACCCGACCGATGTGCTGAGCAGGATCAAAGACCTGAGCCAATATCAATTCGGCATTCTGGACATGGACATGCCTCAGCTCAACGGCATGGAACTGGCAGCGCTCATTCGCGACCGCTATTCAAAAGAGGAACTGCCGCTGGCCCTGTTGACATCGGTTTCGGAGATCAAAGCCTCGGATGCTCGAAAGAATTTCAACTTCTTCTTGTCCAAGCCTGTGCGACAAACCACGCTGCTCCGGAAACTCGAAGAAATGCTCAACATCAGAAGCGACCGGGAGCAGAACAAAAGCAGAAAAGCGCAGACCCTTGATCACAATGCCATCCCGGATATCGGTATTCTTGTAGCCGAAGACAACCCCGTCAATCAGCGGGTAGCCCAGAAAATGCTTGAAAAACTGGGCTACAAACACGATCTGGTCGAAAATGGTCTGGAAGCCGTGGAAGCCGTAAAAAGTGGAACTTATGATGTCGTTTTCATGGACATGGAGATGCCCGTCATGGACGGCCTGGAAGCAAGCAGAAAAATAAGAGAACTGAAGGGAAAAGCCTCCCAAGTCAAAATTATAGCGATGACGGCCAACGCCATGGAAGAAGACCGGGAGCGCTGTCTGAAAGCCGGAATGGATGATTTCATATCCAAGCCGGTCACCCTCAACGGGCTGAACAATATTCTTTTTAAATTCCTTTGGAAGAATGACGAATCTCAGGGACAGATGTAAAGACATGCAGGAAACGCGGAAACGGCAGTAGACAAGGCATCCGGAGTAAAAGAAAAGGATATTCAATGAACTTTAACAGCAAATAGTCGTTATTTTACTTGTGCATGTGTAAATATGTTTTACATTTGCAAGAGTTCAAATTTTTGATGTTTTGCATCTTTCGATTTTATTCCTGCCCTCTTGTTCCTTATTCCAAAAAACATATGGCGGTATTTTTAATCAACTGATCACTTCAGAAAGGAGAGCTGCGTTTTTTTAATTTTTAAATTTTTCGAAATGAACATTTATGTAGGCAATTTGCCTTTCCGCATGAGCGACCAAGACCTGACTGAACTTTTTGCCGAGTATGGTGAAGTAGTATCTGCAAGAATCATCAAAGACCGTGAGACCGGCAGAAGCAAAGGCTTCGGTTTCGTAGAAATGGACGATGACAGTCTTGCCAACGAGGCCATCTCTTCCCTTGATGGAGCAGCCGTACAAGGCCGCAACATCCGTGTGAACGAAGCCCGGCCAAGAGACTAATTCAGTAAACAAAAAGGAGGATTCTATGTCTGCAAGTATTCGTTTTAACCAACGCAAAGACAAAGATTTCTATCGGACTTTAAATAAAAGAGTTTACGGTTATTTCCGGGAAACCGGCAAATCACCTTTCGCCAACGCAAGCATGGTCACCAAAACGGTGATCATGTTCTTGCTTTATTTTGTTCCTTATGCGCTGATCATCAGCGGTCTTCTCCCCCTTTGGGGAATGTGGATGGCTACTTTCTTTATGGGAGTGGGCGCAGCCGGAATTGGTATGGGCGTTATGCACGATGCCAATCACGGATCCTATTCTAAAAAACCCTGGGTCAATAAAATGATCGGATATGCCCTCAATTTGGTGGGCGGCAGCCGTCAAACCTGGGTCATTCAACACAACCTTTTGCATCACACCTATACCAATATCCCCAATGTGGATGAAGATATAGATGGTGGCGGGGTCATTCGACTAAACATCGCAAGGCCCAAAAAAAAGATGTACCGATTACAGCACATCTATGCATGGCTGCTTTACGGACTGATGACCCTCACATGGGTTACCATGAAAGACGTAAAACAGGTCATTCGTTATCGTAAAAAAGGATTGAAGTCAGAGAAGAATGAAAACTTCCGGAAGGAAATGATCATCCTGATTATCAGTAAAGTCTTTTACTATTTCTATATCCTTGTGATTCCCATGTTGATGCTCGACATCAGCATCTGGCATTGGTTGATCGGATTCTTCACCATGCACCTGACAACGGGCTTCATACTCAGTGTGACCTTTCAGCTGGCGCATGTTGTGGAAGAGACCGATCAATACATTCCGAAAGACGGAAATCAGATCGAAGAGGCCTGGGCTGTTCATCAGCTCAAGACCACAGCTAATTTTGCCAAAAAAAGTAAAATTCTCAACTGGTACCTCGGAGGTCTTAATTTTCAGGTTGAACACCATTTATTTTCCAACATTTGCCATGTGCATTATCCGAAAATATCTGAGATTGTAAAAAATACGGCTCGTGAGTTTAATATTCCCTATCACGAATATCCGACCATGGGCTCGGCCATTGCCTCCCACTACCGCTCTCTCAAGAAACTGGGAAAAGGCGAAATGTGATGCAGCATATCTAATTTAAAATCCGGACTTATGTCCGGATTTTTTTTTGTATTATTCCAATCTATATCAATTATCTTTAGCCTATATATGAAATATTTCAGGGATGTCTTCTTTGTATTCGCCCTCTTCTTGATTCTGAGTCCATTGCGACTTTGGGCAGAAAACAACACCCCCGATTCGACACAATGCGACAAATACATTTATCAGCAACTTCTCCTTGCCGATTCCTTAAACAATATACAGCTTTTTAAATCCATTAAGCTGCTCAAAGAGATCAGACCTCTACTTGATTCATGCGCGAGTATCAAAACCAAAATATTTTACCATGAAGTAGCTGCGGGCAGTCAATACCTTACTTCCAACCTGTCGCTGGCTTTAAACTATGCCGATACGGCATTGCGGCTAAGTCTCATGATCCGTGACAGCTATGACATTTTTTTCTCGAAAAGCTTGATGGGTGACATTTATACCACACAAGGAAAAGTAGAAAAAGCCCTTGACTACTATCTGCAAACCATTCCCTATCATCAGAAACATAATGACAGCAACAATCTTGCCTATACTTACCTGAACCTCGCCAATATTTACCTGGAAAATGAAGAGTACCCCGAGGCCCGCAGATATCTGAACAAGACCCTTGACCTTGTGGCGGACAAAGAGAAGTTTCCCGCCATTCTTACCGAGGCCTATCATCAACTGACCTGGCTTCATATAAAGGAGGGCCGCTTGGACCTTGCCGACTCATTGATCATGAGATCCCCGGACTATCTTAAGCGATTCGAAGAAGGTCAGAGTTATTTAAGCGATTTTTTTAGCTTACATGCCGAGTTGTTCTTTCGTAAAGATATGGATGATTCAGCCCAGCATTACTGGCAAAAAGCTGTCCGTAATGCACGCAACTTTGGTGACAAATATATATTGACCGATGTCCTGCTTCAAGGTGTCAAGATCAAGATTGAGGCAAAGAAGCTTGAAGAAGCCAGAGAATTGCTCAAAGAAGCAGAAAATCTGAATAAAAAGATAGAATCTAAGGTTCTTTATAAAAGCATATATAAAAGGAAGCACGACCTTGCTCTGGCAGAGAAGCGCTACCGCGAAGCTGAGCTGTATCTTCGGAGATATGAAGATTATGAAGACAGCCTCCGCTCTGACAGAATGAGTGTCAGACTTGCACAAATTGAAGAACTTCGCAACGAAATTGAGCGTCAAAACCTGCTTCACAGCAAAGAACTTTTGCAGGAACAGAACAAAAAAAAGGAGGAGCTGCTAAACAGAAGAAAAATCATTATCCTGCTCACGCTCACACTGCTTTTGGTTTCACTTACGACCATTAGCATTACCCTCATTTATTACCGAAGGGCACGGAAGATCAACCTCACCAAAGACCGTATGATCTCGGTGATCTCCCACGACCTGAGGACCCCGGTTTATCAAATCGAGCAACTGCTTGACATGGCCATCGAAAGCGGTGAGATGGAACTGGTCAGAAAAGCACGCCTCTCCACATCAAATCTGAGGAAGACTTTTGACAACCTCCTTTACTGGGCCAAGTCGCAGATGGAAGGAAGCAGAAAGCAAAAGAAAAAACTTCTCCTTCCGGATATGGTCAGGGAGGCTATCGACTTTCAGAAGCCGGCATTGGAAGACAAGAAGATCCACGTTCGCACGGAAAATATAGAAGGG
>JALSIH010000037.1 GCA_026981615.1 Chitinophagales bacterium | reverse complement strand
AACAGAATTAAAAATAGACCAGGTGGAATTGGAGAAACGATGGCGTGCCGAGCTTCTGAAACCCGTAGTACGACTAAAGTACAACCCCATTACCGAATACGTAGGGCCAAATTCGATCAGGAACTTTACTTTTAACGATTACACCTGGGGGCTTGAACTCAGCATGCCTCTTTTCTTGCGAAAGGAAAGAGGTGCTCTTCAACTCTATGACGTGAAGCTAAAGCAGATGCAAAACAGCTTCAGGCAAACCCGGGAAATGCTGAAGTTCAAGGTTTCGGCTTCCGTCAACCGGCTTTTTACACTGGATGAACAAATCCTTGTTTACACTGACATTGTAAACAATTATTATGAGCTCCTCGCAGGTGAAAATGAGTTGTTTGACAACGGTGAAAGTTCTCTCTTTATGATTAACTCACGTGAGATGGGTTATGTTAATGCCCGCGTAAAACTAATTGAACTGATTGCCAAGAAAAAAGAGACGGAACTGAAGATTAAATATCACCTCGGACGGGCACATGAAGAATAAGTCGTCTGCCCCTCTATGACAGATAATTTGAGCGTGATCACGGGATAAGCCCCTTTCGGAGTAAGTACCGGGCACCGGCACGGCCTTTGGCAGATTCGAAACGATAAGAATCAATTCACCTTCACCAGCTCAATCTCAAAAATGATCACGGAATTGGGCGGAATGCTCCCGACCCTCCGGGGGCCGTAGCCCAAGGCCGAAGGAATAAGCAATATGCCTTCTCCGCCCTCTTTGAAGTACTGCAAACCTTCCTGCCAACCCTCGATGACCGCATTCAGGGGAAACGTGGCCGGTGTTTGTCCGGTTTCATCAAAGACCGTCCCGTCCGTAAGGTATCCTTTATAAAAAACCGTCACCTGATCACTTAACGTGGGCGAAGCGCCCTGCCCTTCCTTGCTGATCACATACCAAAGACCCGATTCGCTTTCCACGGCATCCAGCTGATGCTCCTCCACATATTTTTTAATAATCTTGCGGTCGGTCTTTACCTGGTTCCCCAGGCAGGAGCTAAGCACAAAGGGCAAAAACATAAGCAGTAAGGGAAAATAACGCATATCAATTTTTTAATTTTTTTCTTAAATCTTTGGGCAGGGCATTCTTGTGTATCATGATATCCATGGTTTTGTAGCGCACATATGCCTCCGATGCAAAGAAATATCCCTGGTCAAAGTTGGACGTACCCCATGAGTTTTTCACAAAATAGAATTTATTCCCCTCGGCATCTTTATAAAGTCCGGTAATCTGCATCCCATGGTCGTCCGTGGTTTCGTAGTTGTCAAAAGCTTCCTGGCGCATCTCCTGGGTGATCTTTTTTTCGGGTACCGGCTCCAGAAATGCGTTGGGTATGGTCTCATCTTTGGGGTCGAGGGTGGCCGGGTCCTCCGGTACGATGGCCAGTCCTTTGCGGAAAGAAAAGCCTTTTTCGGATACATCGGCCGCCCAGGCAACCGTATAGCCGTTTTCGAGGGCATGATCAATAATGCGCACCAGATCGTCAAGCGGCACATTGAAAACACTCCCCCACATCCAGTTGTCGGGTACTTCGAGGATAAATCGGGAATAAAAAGGATGATGCGTATAGCTGCTAATCTCGATGTAATCGTCCATGTTCAGTCCGGTGCTTTCGGCAAAACTCTTCGGGGTATATTCTTTTCCGCGGTATTCAAAGCTTTCGGGAATGGCACCCAGATAGCTGTTGAGCACCGATTGCACGGCATCGTCCCAGGCCGGGGTCAGTTTTTTTGCCGGATTGCTTTTGATGGCATCCACCATGGCCTGCATGATTTTGTCCAGTTCACGGTGGTCATGGCGTGTGCCGCCATAATTTATCCCGTTGTACACTTCCTCAGGTACGATTCCATAATTCCGTATTACATACGGAATATCATGAAAGGCACCGCCCGGCCCGAAATTCAGGGCTCCGTGCATGCGGATATATTTTCTGGCTTTGTCTTTATACGCATGGTTGACGACAAACATTTCCGAGAGGTTGATCCCCTCTTTGCCCATGCGCATCATCTCCGACTCCATGAATGAAAGGGCCGAGAAGCTCCAGCAGGTGCCCGTGATCGACTGATTCTGTACCGGCAACGCCTCGAGGTTGACCACCTTTATGAATTGATATTTGCTGCCCTCGGCATTGCTCAGCGTATCCTGCGCCACGAGCAGTATGGCTGGCATAAGGAATGAGAGCAAGACAAGTATTTTTTTCATCGTGATATTTTTTTTGGAATGCCAAAGTTAGGACAGACGAATCTGATTTCAGAGCCGGATTAAGCTATCTGACATAATCCTGCTTTTCGACCAGTGCATATTTGTCGTCCTCCAGGGGCAGATAGCCCTGATCATAGCAAAAGTAATAGGTGGAGCCTCTGCGCGTGATGTAAATATTGGTGAAATAGTGAAAATCAAAACCCTTGATGAGGAGCTCCTCGCGGCTGACCTTTCCCTTGCCGCTCGGATTGAGGCTTTTCAGTATCTGGCGATTTTTTCGAAGCACGGCATTGACTTTTCGGATCAGCGCATTTTCTTCGCGATTCTTCCGGTTGTAGTAGCTGTTGCGGCAATAATCGTTGCAAAACTTCTTGTCCTGCCGCCCGTGGAGGGTTTTGCCACAATCCATACATTTTCTTTCGTCTGTCTGCATGACTTGTATTTACAATACACAGTCGTTTAAAAACGCTTAGCAAACGTATAATCACGTCTTTAAACACTTATTATACGAATATACTATTTAAACAGAACTTCCTTTGTATTCGACAATTACACGGACAACGCTTCGATTTTTAATCACTCAAAACTCAGTATTATGAACGCATTACAAAACAAAGTACAGCTGATTGGCAATCTCGGGCAGGACCCGGAAATCAAAACCCTCAGCGATGGAAAGAAAGTAGCCACCTTCTCAATGGCTACCAGCGAAAACTACCGCAATGCAGCGGGCGAAAAAGTGCAGGACACCCAATGGCACCGTGTGGTCGCCTGGGGACGACTGGCCGAACTCAGCGAGCAATATCTGAAAAAGGGCCGGAAAGTAGCTATTGAAGGCAAGCTTACCCACCGCGACTATGAAGACAAGGACGGCATCAGGCGCTATGTGACCGAAGTCGTTGCCAATGAAATGCTCCTTTTGGGCAACGGAGGCAAGCAAGAGGATAAATAGCTTCTACATTCCCCAGCTTCCCCCGGCCGGGCTCCCCTGTGGAGTTCCGGCCATTTTTTTGGATTTTTTCTTTTTCTATGCAGGTGCAAACAGTGGTTCAGCGCTGGAATCAAAAATCATTTTTCGTGAAAAAAGTAAAATAAAACAGCTGCCGGCCATAAAGCGCGTATTTTTTTTACGCTGCCAATCCTTTATATATCACAGCTTCAGGATCAGCTCTTAACAATAAATTAACACAATGATTTAAGTCACTAAATAGCAGTTGCTCCGCACACTAAATTTAAGACGTCAAGGTCGTTTATTGTGCTTTGATTATTTGAAAACAAAAGATTATTAATCCAAAATCTAAAGTTATGCTGTCGAAAAAACAAGCAAGATTCTTCTTTTTTGGTGGCACCATCGTGGTGTTCATCATTTTTCTCGGGATGACCTGGGATTCGATTGCCAACCGGATTCCCGATCAAACCCATGCGGATGCGCTTACTCCGGAGGTCGTAGCCGGGAAACATTTGTGGGACAAAAACAACTGCATGGGATGTCACACGATTTTCGGAGAGGGTGCCTACTATGCCCCCGAGCTCACCAAGGTGATCGAGCGAAGAGGCGAGCCCTATATTAAGTCGGTGCTTACCAGCCCCGTACCCTGGGCACCCAACGGGCGCAAAATGGTGGCCTACGGCTTTTCGGATGAGGAAGCCGAAAACCTCATAGCTTACTTCCGATGGATCGGAAATGTCGATCTGAACGGATTCCCGGCCCAACCCGACATTGAAAAATAATTTACCGCTCAATTTAAAATCAAAAGATCATGAAATATAAATCACAAAAAGTAGCCTATTGGTTTTTTGTGGCCTGCATGGTACTGCTGGTCCTGCAAATTACCTACGGATTTATTATGGCATTTGCCCACTTGGGCTATGACGGATTGCATGCCATCACACCCTTCAACACTTCCCGTGCCGTACACACCAACCTCCTCGTAGTCTGGTTGCTCTGCGGATTTATGGGAGCCGCCTATTACATTATCCCCGAAGAGTCGAAAAGAGAATTGTACAGTGTTAAGCTGGCTTATATCCAGCTTATCAGCTTTCTCCTGGTCGGTGTCATTGCCATTGCCGGATATCATGTCAACTGGTGGGAAGGCCGAAAATTTCTCGAAATACCCCGTCCGCTCGACTACCTCGTGGTTGTCAATGTGCTGGCCTTTCTTTTCAATATCCTGATGACCCTTTGGAAAGCCAAAGAACGCACCACCACTGCCATGGTACTCACCATGGGGCTCGTCTTTGCCGCCCTCCTCTACCTGCCCGGCATGATTTGGTTTGACAGCCAGACCCTCGATTCATTTTTCCGCTGGTGGGTGGTTCACCTCTGGGTCGAAGGCGTCTGGGAGCTCATCATGGGAGGCATTCTGGCCTATCTGCTTATCAAAATCACGGGTGTCGACCGCGAGGTGATCGAAAAATGGCTTTATGTAATTATCGGGCTGACCTTCATATCGGGGATTCTCGGAACAGGTCACCACTATTACTACATCGGCACACCCAACTACTGGTTGATTGTAGGCGGTATCTTCTCGGCCCTCGAGCCGCTGGCCTTTCTCGGCATGGCGCTTTTTGCCATTACCATGTATATGCGTAGCGGGCGCAGTCACCCCAATAAGCTGGCACTCTACTGGACCATGGGATGTGCTATCACGGCTTTTGTGGGGGCCGGCCTCCTCGGTGCCGCCCATACCCTGCCCCAGGTCAACCTTTATACCCACGGCACACTGGTGACGGCCATGCACGGACATATGGCCTTCTGGGGGGCTTATGCCATGCTCATCTTTGCCGTTATTTCCTATGCCATGCCCCTGATGACAGGCCGAAAGATTTATAACAACATGACCGGCTTGCTGGCTTTCTGGTTTTCCAATATCGGCATGATCGGTATGACCCTCTCGCTGGGTGTGGCCGGTGTGGCCCAGGTTTATCTTGAGCGCAAGCTCGGCCTTGACTTTATGCAGGTTCAAAAGGAGATCGAAGTGCACTTCTTTGTGATGATTATAGCCGCTACGCTCTTCAGCACGGGCATCACGCTGTATCTGATCAATTTTTTCCGCTACGGGAAGCCCAA
>JALSIH010000036.1 GCA_026981615.1 Chitinophagales bacterium | reverse complement strand
TCATTCCCTCGCTCATGGGCGGACAAGACAGCAGCATCATCCCCGATGCCGTAAAATCGCTGGTGCAGCGACTGGATATATACATAGTCGAGAATGCCAAATCGGCCCGTCACTTCCTGCGGCACACAGGTTTCAAAGGCCCTTTCGACCGGATCGAGATGCTGGAATTGAACAAACGCACCGACCCCGCGGAAATGTACCATTTTCTGGATGCCTGTGAAGAGGGAAAAGACATCGGCCTTATCTCCGAGGCTGGAGCGCCTGCCATTGCCGATCCCGGTGCCGAGATCGTATCGCTGGCTCATCTCAAAGGCATCAGGGTGCATCCGATGACGGGCCCTTCGTCCGTCATGCTGGCCCTGATGGCCAGCGGCCTGAACGGACAGCAGTTCAGCTTTCACGGCTACCTGCCCATCGATTCCAAAGCCCGGCAGCACCGGATCAAGCTGCTGGAACAGCAATCGGCCGCCTGGCGGCAAAGCCAGATTTTCATGGAAGCACCCTATCGCAACAAAGCCCTGCTTGCCGATATTCTTAAGGTTTGCTATCCCGACACCAAACTCTGCATCGCAGCCAACCTTACGCTCAGCAATGAGTTTATACGCACGCGAAGCATTGCCGAGTGGAAACGCCAGACTCCGGAACTGCATAAAAAACCGGCCATCTTTATTTTATTGAAATTCTGATTCGGATGCTCATCATCGGAGACATCATCGTAAGCGAAGTCCTGCTCGAAAGAAAATTTGTCTGCAATCTGCAGGCCTGCAAAGGTGCCTGTTGTGTGGAGGGCGATGACGGAGCGCCCGTCAAAGCATCTGAAGAAGACGCCATCGGGCAGAACCTTGAAGCCATCCTCCCTTTTCTGAGTGAAGAGGCCCGGGAAATCATTCGGCAGCGGGGCGTGCTGCACAAGAGCAAAAAAGGCCTGCGGACAAATCTTATGAAAAGCGGTGCCTGCATTTTTGTCGTCAGAGACCCAAACGGAGTGGCCGCATGCGGAATCGAAAAAGCCTGGGAAGAAGGGAAATCGAGCTTTCGAAAGCCGCTGTCATGCCATCTCTATCCCGCCCGCGAAACCCCGCTTGAAGATGCCACGGCCTTAAATTATGAGGAGTGGGAAATCTGTCGTGCGGCCTGCACCCTGGGTGAAGAGCTGGCCCTGCCGGTCTATCGCTTTCTGAAGGACGCCCTGATCAGAGCCTACGGAGAAGAATTTTATCGGGCGCTGGAAGGCTATGCCCGCTCAAGAGAGGAAGATTAGTTCTTTTTGAGGCGGATGAGTTCTTCCCTGAGATCCGTCACCATGTCGTGCAGTTTTTCGAGCGACATTTCATAATTGGGCAAAACGGTGCTGATGTATGCCCGTGCTTCCCAAAGCTCCAGCACCTCATCGACCGGCAGCGAATAGGGCGGGTAGCCCGGATTGTCAGACTGCAAAATCAAGGTGCCGTCTTTATCGCGCTGATCGAAGAGCCGCTTGTACACCACCCCGTCCCTGCGGCTGACCACAATATAGGTGCGACCGTTGCGAATCTGCCCGGCCGATTCGACATAGGCCCCGATGATAATGGAGCCGTGCTGAACCGGCAGCATGGAATCCCCGCTGATTTCAAATGCCCGGTAGCTGCCCGGTGCCAGGATGGGCAGGCGAAAGTGGGGCAACTCTTCCACAAATTCGGGGTCGGCATAGCCGTTGAGATAGCCTGCTGCGGCTTTTTGAGGGACAAAATCAATAAATTCATTGCCCTCGCTGTCAACGGTAATGGCCAGTACTTTCATTTCTTTTCCGCCCTCCTTTCCCTGGCTGCTTATTTTGCTCAGGTCGCTGCGAACCAGGGCATCGAGCGTAAAGCCAAAGGCTTCGCAAAGCCGGTCGAGCAAGTCGAATCCCGGCCGGGCCCGCCCCTCCTCATATGCGCCCAGGGCACTGCGCGTAATGCCCAGAAATTCGGCAAACTCCTGCTGAGTCATCCCCTTCTTCTTGCGCAGATAGCGAATATTGTTCTGAAGTGTCTTCATGCTTCTTGCTTTCAATCGCTAATAAATTTAGCAATAAACTAAGATATACAGGGAGCAGAAAGCCTCCGTAAAAAAGAGGACATAAAAAAACCACCCCGGAAGGTGGTTGATTTATTGCAAAAATTAGTGGGCCCTCAGGGACTTGAACCCCGGACCAACGGATTATGAGTCCGCTGCTCTAACCAACTGAGCTAAGGGCCCTGCTTTCCGGAAGTGCTCGTTTATCCGCTCTTCCAAAAATGCCCGCACTTCATTAGAACGGGCTTGCAAAATTACTGATTTTTGCATTTAATCAATAGTGAAAATGAAAGCAATAAAAAATGTCATCCTTGATCTGGGCGGAGTTATTATTAATATTGATCCGATGCAGACGGTCGAGCACCTGGCCGCTCACGGAGTGAGCGATATCGAGGCGGCCTTTGCCCGGCTGGAGGAAGCCCGGGTTTTTGAGCGGGTGGAGCTGGGCGAAATAAACGAAGCGGAGATGGCTGAGGAGATCAGACAGCTCGTCCCGGAAGCCCCTTCAAAGGAGATAATCCGGGCCGCCTGGGACAGCCTGCTGCTCGACATTCCTGCCAAACGGGGTGCCATCGTTCAGCGTCTGGCCGCCAAATATCCCCTTTACCTCCTGAGCAATACGTCTCCGGGCCACATGGCCATCATCGATGGGATGGTGCAGCGACAGTTTGGATGGAAATCGCTCAGCGAGCCTTTTGTACGGGCATTTTACTCTTACGAGATGGGGGTGCGCAAACCGGACGGGGCCATCTATGCACAGATGCTGGAAGAAAGCGGGCTGAATCCGGAGGAGAGTGTCTTTCTGGACGACACCCTTGCCAATCTTGAGAAAGCACGAGAATTTAAGTTGCAGACGCGCCTCGTCACTCCGCAAAAAGGGCTTGTGGAGATTGCCGAAAGCGAATTGTTATAAATTGTGATGATGGCCATCGAATGGAAACACTTTGCATTTGAAGAACTGGGCTCCGAACTGCTTTACGAGATTCTTCGTCTTCGCCAGGAGGTATTCATCCTGGAGCAGAAATGCTTTTATCTGGATGCCGATGGCCTCGACAAGAAGGCGCTTCATCTCTGTGCTTTCGAAGCAGGCCGGCTGATGGCCTATGGCCGCATACTGGGCCCCGGGCTGGCCTATCCACAGCCTTCCTTCGGGCGCGTACTGGTGCATCGCGATTACCGGGGAAAGGGTTTGGGAAAGGCGCTCACACGCGCGCTTATCGGCCTCGCTGAGTCGGAGTTTGAAAGCAAAGAACTTTGCATCTCGGCCCAGGCTTATCTAAAATCTTTTTATGAAGGTTTCGATTTCCGCCCCGAGGGCGAGGAATACCTTGATGCGGGCATTCCCCACATCAAAATGATCAGGGACGGAAGACGCTCCTCCTATCTTGAGTAGGTGCCCATCCATTCGGCCTCTGCAAGCACATGGCCTTCCATGCGTTTCAGCAAGGCCTCGCGGCTCAACCCCGGCTCAAAGTCCGATGGAATATCGAGGGCATAGAGGCGGATGTAGTAGCGGTGCGTGCCCGAAGGAGGACAGGGCCCCCCATAGCCGGATTCCCCGAAATCATTGACGCCCTCGCGGATGCCCCGCTCATTTATTTGCGCGGAACCCATGCCCCCGGGCAAGACCTTGCTGCCGGCCGGAATACTGTAAAGAACCCAATGCACAAAATCTCCGCCCGGTGCATCCGGGTCGACCATGATCAGCACCAGGCTCCTGCTTCCCTCCGGAAGGAGGGCAAAATAGAGGGGAATGGAAAGATTGGCCCCGTCACAGCTATATTTCTCCGGTATTTCTCCGCCATATTTAAATGCCGGACTCCACACCTTCATTTTGCTTTCCTCCTGACCACGAAGCGCTGAGAAGGAAGAAAGTGCCAATGCGAGTAAAAAAAGGTATCTGTTTTTCATATCAATGATCCTTTAAAGCAAGAGTTATCAGGTTCTGAGACTTGGGGCCACCTTTTCAGGCAACTGCAAACCACTGCATAATTTCAGATGAAAGAGGGCCTTTTCATTTTCAAAAACCCGCTTCATCTCGGTTTTCAGGATATCCATGATCCGGTCGTAATCTCCGAAAATCTGGGTACTCAGTCCGTTCACATCAATGCGCAGTCCATTGTATTTTTTCAGTCGCATGATAAATTCCACGACTATCTGCTCATAGTTTTCGCTCAAGGGGTTCAAGCTGATCTCAACCGTTGCCTGCATCTTTTTTTATACTCAAAGTTAAGCGTCATCCGCTTATTGGGCATAAAAAAGAGCCGTCCCGGAAGACGGCCCTGTCTCTTTTACAGAAAAGATTCAACCTTCTTTACTTCAGGTCGACCAGCTCGACATCGAAGAGGAGGGTGGCTTTGGCCGGAATGACCGGGGGCCGTCCCGATTCGCCATAGGCAAGCCAGAAGGGGATGATCAGCTTGGCCTTGCTGCCTTTGTTCAGCAGCATGATGCCTTCGTCCCAGCCCTTGATAACCCGCCCCACACCTACGGGAAAAGTAATGGGTTCGTTGCGGTCGTAGCTGGAGTCAAACTTTTTGCCATCCTGAAACACTCCGGTATAGTGCACACTGACGGCCTGTCCCTTCCGGGGCTGCGGGCCTTCGCCCGTTTTTTCGATGATGTAGGCCAGGCCGCTTTCCGTCATCTTGGCATCGGGGTAGTTCTCCTTCACCCACTGAGCAAATTTTTCTTTTTCCTTTTCGATTTTCTCTGCCTGAATGCGGGCCCAGTTGCTTTTCATTTCTTCGAAAACGGCCGGAGCGTCAAATGCTTCGGCTTTTTCGCCAATCCGGGTGATGCGCACAGAATCCATCAAGTCACCCTGTGCAATGGCATCGACCACATCCTGACCCTCCACCACATATCCGAAAACACTGTGTTTCCCATCGAGCCACGGTGTGGCTTTGTGGGTGATAAAAAACTGGCTGCCGTTGGTGCCGGGGCCAGCGTTGGCCATCGAAAGCGTGCCGGGGCGATCGTGCTTGAGCGAAGGGTCGAACTCATCGGGAAAACTGTAACCCGGGCCACCGCTGCCGTTGCCGGCCGGGTCGCCACCCTGAATCATAAAGTCCTTCAGCACCCGGTGAAAACTCAACCCGTCATAAAAAGGCTCGCCCTGAGCACGGAAATTGTTGGGGATTTCCCCTTCGGCCAGGCCGACAAAGTTGGCCACCGTCATCGGCACTTTCTCATATTCCAGCTCGATTACAATGGGCCCTTTGGCCGTGTATATCGTGGCATATATTCCCGGAGCCTTGCCGGCTCCCATGGCATCATTGCTTTGTGCGTTTGTGTTTGACATTAAAAAGATTGTAAGAATGAAAAAAATAAATCCGGACATAGCTTTTTTGTTTTTTGCTGATCAATGTATGATGACCTGTCAAATACCGTTCCTGCAAAAATAGAATATTAAGTTTCATCTGCAAGTTCCGACCCCGGTATGGCCGGCAAAAGGCCTCTGACAAAAAAATCCGCTTTCAGGGGAGAAAGCGGATTGGATGATGGTGATAAGGAGAATGGTGCTTATTGTCACTTACCGGTCATCATGAAAATTCTTGCAAGAGCGATGCCAGCTCCCGCGGAGCGAATCGTGTTTTGCTTTTCAGATAGGCAAAGGTATCCTTGCCATGTAAGAGCATCATGAATTTAATCTTACCATTTCGTTTTCTTTTTACGGCTATGCCGATATCCATCCCGCCTGTTCTCAGGCCGGCCAGCTCCCGGTAATGCCCGCGGCTCACACGCTTTCGGTAGCGTCTGATGCTTGGAGTCATCCTTGTCGCGGTCATTTTTTTGCCGGTCAACACTTTTACATGGGTATTGCCCGGCATCAGCGCCAGGATTTTCTTCTCGCTTTCTTCTTTCAGAGCCGCTTTGCCGATCTGGCGAATCAAAAAACCCGGTATCCACACATTGATATGGGTTCCGTCCGTCTTTTGCGGGGCCCCCGTGCGATGTTCAAAAGACAATGGCCCTCCCGCAGGGGAAGCGGCCACTGTCACAATCGGAAAAGTAAGGGCGATCAGGAGAGCCGTTATCCATTTCATTATTTCCCTTGTTTTTTACATTTCTTCTCTTTTTTCATGGATCTTTTCCATATCAAAATCTTTGGCCAGCGCACCCAGCCGCGAAAGATCGAAGCTTCCGTCCACCTTAACGAGTACAAACTCATCATCATTGCCCACCAAAATGAGCACATTGTCCACTATTCCCTCCTGCGGACTTCGCGCCAGAATGCGCACATTGTCATCCGGACTCGTCACACTTAGCATCTCCGTGTAGTCATCCCGGGGGAGCAGTGCCAGTGCCTCATCAAAATATTTCAGTGCCTGCCCGTTCTCTCCGGCATCCTCATAGGTGAGCACCTGCAGGCCTCTGAAATCAAGAATGGCTTCTTTGACCAGGGCCAGGTCTTCGTCTCCCTCAAAGTCCATCGAAGCAAACATATCGTAAAGATCTGCGGACACATTGACGGAGGTGAATCCTTCGCTGCCCGCATACTTGTCAAAAAAGCGATTGAGACTCTGCTGGGCCGAAAGCCAGAGCGGAGCCGCCAGGGTCAGAAGGAGAAAAAGTTTTTTCATAATGCGCTTGTTTTTTTGTTTTTCGATAAAATCATGCGTAAGACGGTGCAAAAGCGTTTTTTGTTACAGCCATTCTCTTTTCTCTTCCTCCTTAACGCTTTTTAAGAAGACGGCAAGCAACGGGGTGTCGCGGAGATGGCGTAATTCTTGTAAAAAAGGGGACGTTAGCAAATACGCACATTATCTTTATACCAAAGTCCTTGAATATGAAAAATTTTCTCATCGTCAGTTTTCTCTTTTTCTTTTTTTCAGGATATGCCCAGGAGGAGGGAATAAAAACAGAATCAAAAATTGAAGCGGTAACCGTCTATTTCAATCAGGCGGAAATCAGCCGGGTGGCAATCACAAAGCTTCCCCGCGGAAAGCATGTACTTCGATTTACCGGCCTCTCGCAGTACCTCGACCCGGCCTCGCTCCAGGTGAGCGGCAAAGGGGCGTTCACCATCCTCTCGGTGCGGCACCGCATCAACTACCTGGATGAGCAAAAAACCGATGCCCGCCTGGAAACGCTGAGAAATAAAGTAAAAGAGATTCAGGCTCAGGTGGCCGAAAACAATGCCCTGCTTACGGTCTACAACAACGAAGAAGCCCTGCTGAATGAAAACAGGAAAATCGGAGGAAGCGAAAGCGGAGTGGATGTGGCCGGGCTGAAAGAGGCCGCGGCTTTTTATCGCACACGCATGACCGAAATAAAGAAAAAGCAACTGGAACTCAAGCGTGCCAACGAAAAGCTGAACAAAACATATCAAAAGTATCAGGGACAGCTTAACGCCCTGCTCAATACGGAAAAGGAACCCGTTTCCGAAGTACTGGTGAGCATCGAAGCCGGCAAAGAAGTGCCCCGTGCCGCTTTTTCCCTGCAATATGTGGTTGACCATGCCGGTTGGTTCCCGAGTTATGACATCCGGGGAAAGGGACTGAACGAGCCCCTGGACTTGGAATGGAAAGCCAATGTAAGCCAGCAAACAGGTGTGGACTGGGAAGACGTTTCCCTTCGCTTTTCTACGGGCAATCCCTCCCTCGGAGCTGTCAGGCCCGAACTCGACAAATGGTATCTGGACCTTCGCAACGGCTATCCGTACAGCTATCACATCGGGATGTCCCAAAGCAACAAAGGTGAAGCAGAGGGTTATGTTTTTGATGCTTCCAGCGGTGAGGCAATCCCCTATGTTACGGTGCATGTTTCGGGAACATCCATTGCTACGATAACGGATGTCACGGGTCATTTCAAGCTTGCCATTCCGCGCAATGCCGGATACCTCGAGTTTTCATTTATCGGATATGAAAAAAGCCGTGTGCCCGTGCAGAATACGATGATGACGGTATATCTCCAACCGAAAAGAAGCGGTATGGATGAGGTGCAGGTTCTTTACAACCAAAGCAGGCCACCCATGGCCCGCAGCTCCATTGCTGCCATGGGCAAATCGGAAGACCGCGAGGCCGAATCCCTCCCTGCCGCTGGGATGCCGGAGGTGCAGCAAAGCACAGCAACCATGAGTCGTAGCTTTGCCGTCAAAGAGCGCTACAATATCCGCAGCGAAGGCGCACCCACGACCCTCCGCATTGCCCGCAGTTCGCTGCCGGCCCGCTTTGTGTATTATGCCGTTCCGAAAATCGATGAGGATGTTTTTCTCACGGCCGAAATTACCGGGTGGGATACTCTCAACCTTCTGGCCGGAGAAGCCAATCTTTACTTTGAGGATGCCTTTGTTGGAAAAACCGTGATCGACCCGGCCACCACGGGCGATACGCTTTCTCTCTCGCTCGGCAGAGACCCGTCTGTGGTGGTCAGCCGTGAAAAGGTCAGAGATTTCAATAAGAAGCGTTTTCTGGGCAATAAAAAGGTACAAAGTACCGGCTGGGAAATCCGCGTTCGCAATAAAAAGGATCAGCCCGTTCACATCGTAGTTCAGGATCAGATTCCGGTCTCACACAGCAGCGAGATAGTCGTCATTGCCGAAGAAACGGGCGGAGCGCAGCTTGACCCCGAAAGCGGCCGGCTCCGGTGGGTGCTTGATATCCCGGCAGGCAGCAGCAAAACCCTGCGATTCAGATATACGGTCAAGTATCCGAAGAACGGGGATATTCCGATGGAGTAGTTTTATCATCTTCGGGTATCCGTAAGAATGAACAGGCTTCCGGACGAGTGCAATTCTCCGGGGCTCATACAAGGCCGCAAAAAATTGAGTCCGGTCAGTCGCCAATCAGTTCCTGAATGGTCTGCTCAAAAGCCCGTGCCGTTTTTTCATACGCCTCTCCGGTGGCCGGGCCGCTGAAGCCGGTGTGTATTTTGCGAATTTTTCCGCTGCGATCGATAAAAAAAGTAGTCGGATAGGCCCGCAGGCGCTCAATGGGAATCTGGCTTTCCACATCCCCGATTTTGCCGGCAAACCACACCGGGTAAGGCAGTTTCAGACTATGGATCATGCGCAGGATATTGTCTCTTTCTTTTTCAAAATCGCCACTGCGCTCGTAAGCCAGTGAAATGATCTCCAGGCCCTCCGCTCTGTATTTTTCATAGAGCCCGGCCAGCAGGCGCGCCTCGTCTTTGCAATTGGGGCACCAGGTTCCCATCACTTCCACCACCAGCACCTTTCCCCTGAAGGATTCATCCTGCAGGCTCACGGGATTTCCGTCCATATCGAGGAAAGTATGGCTTATCCGCTCTTCACCCTCCCTCAGTACGGTCAGGTTTTCCGGATCGGGCAAGGTAAATTCATCGTCACGAAAGGCAATCCACGGATACACACCGGACCTTCCGGAATACAAGATGCCCCGGAGGGTATCTCCGATTTTCGCTTTAAAGAGATAGGCAAAGGCTCCGTCAAATTCGGAGAGATAGAGGCTGTCGCCACTCACCACACCTTCCAAAAAGCGGTAATCACCCGTGGGAGAATCGAAGGTGCCCGAGAGCTTATTGCCGTCTTGTTCAAAGAGGCCGGCTTTGATGCGCTCACGCACCGGGTCACCGGGATAAAAAACGGCCTTCCACCTTCCGCTGATGTCCTGTACGGGGACCTTCAACTGCGAGTCGGGGAAAAAGCGATACGCCTTTCCGTAGACCGCCCGGAAGGGCAGGCGGTAATCGTTGCCGGCCGAAAGGTAGTGCCATTGTCCGCTCAGGGTGTCGTTGTCGTTGGCCAGATGAATCTCCGAATGATACACCGGCAATCTGACAATCAGAGAATCTTTGCTCATAAGAAGCTCACTTACCTCAATGCGTTCCTCTCCGTTGCGTATGATCATCAGCGGGGTATCCGCTTCGTAGCTCAGCTCAAAATTAAAGGGCAGCCAGCCTCCTTTGAGTTTGACTTCGGCCCTCCAGATACCTTCCCGCGGCAGGCCGTCATCTTTCTTATCCATCCTCCGGCAGGCTGTCACAAGAAATAGCAGTGCGAAAAAAAGAGTGAGGATTTTTTTCATTTTGTAGCAGATTTACCACAAATGTAGCAAGTACGTGAAGATATCTTCCTCTCATTTGCCCGGGGAGCTTATTTTTGCAAAAGAAGCGGACTTTATGAAAATCAGGCGTTTTATTTTTCTTTTCCTTCTGAGCATGGCCGTGCTTGGCACTGCCTCGTGCAGCAAAAAAACGGGGTGCCCCACCTACGATCAGAAATCGGGGAAATACAAAGCCAAATCGGGGAAGAAAGTGAAAGAAAAAGGGCTTTTCCCCAAAAAAATGAGGCGCTGAGATACGGCTTTTCTTTAGAGTGTCTTTAATGCGGCAGCCATTTTTTCCAGTCCCTCTTCGACCATCGCCCGGGGGGCGGCAAAGTTGAATCGCAAAAATCCGCGTCCCTCTTCTCCAAACTCCAAGCCGTTGTTCAAGCCGACTCCGGCTTTTTCTATCATAAAACGATATATATCATCCACGGGAATCATACGAAAATCAAGCCATGCCACATAAGTCCCCTCGGGTTGAATCAGCTCGACACCGGGCATTTCCTCTCGTATGTAATTGCGCATTTTTCTGTAATTGCCCTCCAGATAAACCAGCAGGTCATCCAGCCATGCTTCTCCTTCGGAATAAGCCGCCTCTGTGGCCGTGATGCCCGGCACATTGTTCATAAAGATGCCGTTGCGATGACGCGCCAGTTCGAACCCCTGTCTTAGCTTTTTGTCGGATATCACCACAAAGGCCGTATTAAAGCCCTGAAGGTTAAAAGTCTTACCGGGAGAGGTGGCGGTAATGGTGATGTCGGCCAGCTCCTTGTCGAGGGCCGCTATCGGCACATGTACGGCCTCGCTGTACACGATATCCCAATGGATTTCATCCGAAACGATTTTGGCTCCGTAGCGCAGGCAGTATTCTCCAAGGGTCTCCAGTTCCTGCTTTGTATAGACCCGGCCCACCGGATTGTGCGGATTGCACAGAATGACGGCCTTTGCTCCGTTTTTCAGGTGCTCCTCAAGGTTCTCAAAATCCATATGGTATCTGCCGTTTTCAAGGCGCAGCGGATTGAGCAGAAGCTTTCTCCGGTTGCGTTTTACAACATTGTAGAAGGGGTGATAAACGGGGGGCTGGATGATGACTCCGTCTCCGGGCTTCGTCATGCTTTGTATGGCAAAATTGAGTGCGGGAATGACGCCCGGACTGAATTGAAGGCTCTCGCGCTCCGGTTTCCAGAGGTGCCTCTTTGCGGCCCATGCGGCAAACGACTCCCAGTAGGATTCCGGCATCAGGGTATAGCCGAAGCAGTTGTGCCGTATCCTTTGCTGCAGCGCTTGCTGCACAGCCGGGGGCGAGAAGAACTCCATGTCGGCCACCCAAAAGGGCATGACTTTGTCGTTTCCGAAATGCGCCTGGCGCATGTCCCACTTCACACTGTGGGTTCCGCTGCGGTCAATGATGGTATCAAAAGAGTAATTCATGGAGCATGGATTGTAGCCAACAAAAGTACCTGAAAAGCAGGTCATCACGAAAAAAATACCTTTCCCGTGCAACCCTTTGGCAAATGCCAAAGTCTTTTTATTAAAGTTTCTCATAAGGCTCTGAAAAACTTTTTTCCTCTCTTATTAATTGCGTTTAATAGAGCGAAACCCAAAGGCCGGGACAGCGAAACTCCCGGCCTTTTTTTGTCCGCTCCCCACGGCTTTGTGTTATCTTTTCTAAATTGAAAAGAAAAAAAGCATGTCATCGAGAAGAAAATTCATACGGCATCTGGGCTCTGCCGCAATCCTTCCTTTCGTCCCGGCAGTGTTAAACACGGACAAAACTCCGGACATTCTTCCCCGAATTCTTAAATATGATCAGGAGCGCGGCCGCGCGGCCGCCAATGATGAAGATTTTTGGAGGCTGGTGCAGGAGGCCTACACCGCATCGCCCAATATCATCAACCTCAACAACGGAGGTGTCAGCCCGCAAAGCAGAAGCGTGCAGGAAGCGCAGGGTCTCTACAGCCGTGAGTCCAACGAAGGGCCGGCCTACTATATGTGGCGCATTGTCGACAAGGGAAGGCTGACCGTCAAGCGCAAGCTGGCCGAAATGGCGGGAGCAAGCCCCGAAGAAATTGCCATACAGCGAAATACGACCGAGGCACTCGAAAATCTGATCTTCGGCTTTGATCTGAAAGCCGGTGACGAGATCCTCACCAGCAGCCAGGATTACCCGAGCATGCAAAATGCACTCAATCAACGGGCCAGGCGCGAGGGCATACAAATCAAAAGGGTAAGCATACCGGTGCCCCTCGATGACGAAGAAGAACTGGTAAAGCGTTTTGAAAAGTCGATAAGCGCCAAAACCAGGATGATCCTGCTCTGCCACATGATCAATCTGACGGGACAGATACTTCCGGTGCGGGCCGTTTGCAGGCTGGGCCGCAAACACGGAATTCCCGTGATCGTTGACGGGGCCCACAGCTTTGCTCATTTTCCCTTCACCATGGATGATCTGGAATGTGATTATTTCGGCACGAGCCTCCACAAGTGGCTCTGTGCTCCCTTCGGTACGGGCATGCTCTACATCCGGAAGGAAAAGATTAAAACGGTATGGCCCCTCATGGCCGCACCCGATGGAGAAGAAGAGAAAATTGAAAAATTCGAGCACCTCGGCACGCGATCGTTCCCGGCCGAAATGGCCATCGGCCATGCCATCGATTTTCACCGGGGTATCGGAGCGGAAAGAAAAACCGCCCGCCTGCGCTATCTCAGCGATTATTGGGTATCGCGGGTGAAGGACCTGAAAGGAATTCGCTTCAATACCTCCTTCCGGGAAGGGGCCTACGGAGCCATTGTCAACTTTGCCATAGACGGCATGACTGCGGCCGAAGTACAAAAGGAGTTGTTTCGCGATTACCGCATCTATACGGTAGCCATCGACCATGAAGAGGTGAAAGGCGTGCGCGTATCACCGCATATCTACAGCACCCTGAACGACCTGGACACTTTGGTAACAGCCATCCGGAGGATGATTACTCGGTAGAGAGGGGCATGACCCTGTAGCTTTTCTCTTCCAGCAGTCGAAGGAGGCCGTGAGGCCCTGCCAGATGCCCTGCCCCCACGGCAATGAAGTACACTTTATTTTCTTCAAAACCGGCAATCTTTTCGGCCCAGTTTTCATTGCGCTTGCGCAGCAGGAGCTCCTCATAATCCATCATTCCCGAGCTTTCCGTCATCATATAGCGATAGAGGCTGTCCAGATCCTGGGATTTGTAGATGGATATCATGGTGCCGAAGTCATCGCCAAATTCACTTTCACCCCTTACGCCCTCCATGAGCATTTCAATCTGCTCGTCAAGGGGGATCGAGTCAATCACGGCTATTTGCTCTTCAATGGTCTCAAGTCCCGTGATATCCATTCCGGCCGAATCGGCCATGGACTTAAAGACCAGTTCGAAAGAGGCGGGAGCATCGCCCATCCTGTCGCCATAGAAGAGCTGCGTTGCCAGAAAGGGTTTCATACGGATGGCCATTTTGTATTGCAAATCTTGCATTTGAAGCGTATCAAGAAGATAGCTCTTCAGCGAGTCGAAAGCTTCCCTGTTCATGAGGTCTTCCAGGGTCTGCCCCCCGGGCAGCCACATTTTGCCCATGGCCCTCATCATGCTCTCCTCATTGAGCTCCAGCTCCATGACCAGAACATCGGAAGCAAAAAAGGCCTTCCGCAACCCGGCACCCAGATGAAAGTCTTCTTTGGGCATCAGATGCATGGTGCCGAAGATGTACACTTCTTTATCGCCTTCGGCAGGCACGGCTTTCCAGAGCAGGCTCTTCTGCTCCGGAGCGGGTGTTTTGCCGGGCTGGGCTTGAAGTACTCCTGCCGGGGCAAAGAAAAAAAAGAGGGCCGGCATAAGCCGGAAGAAGACCTTATTCATAGATGAAATTTTTGATGCATTGATAATGATTAAAAACGGGAAGCAAAATACATTCCTTAATTTAGAGAAGCACAATGTCAAATGTGAAGAACTATCTGTTAAGTCACTTTGAACCAAGAATGGGTAAAGGTATATTTGAAATATGGAGATAAAAACAGACTTGTACTTAGGAGATTCAGGAAAGGTTCTGAAAAAGTTGCCGGACAATTCAGTTGACCTGATTTTTACTTCACCCCCGTATGCCGACCAGCGAAAAAACACCTATGGTGGCATTCATCCGGATAAATATGTGGATTGGTTTTTACCCATCTCCGAACAACTTCTTCGTGTTTTGAAGCCTACGGGTTCTTTCGTGCTGAACATAAAAGAACGGGTCACAAATGGCGAAAGAAACACATATGTAATAGAGTTGATTCTTGAAATGAGAAAGCAAGGATGGCTTTGGACCGAAGAATATATCTGGCACAAGAAAAACAGTTATCCGGGAAAATGGCCTAACCGTTTTCGAGATGCCTGGGAGAGGCTGCTCCACTTCAACAAAGAAAAAAAGTTCAACATGTATCAGGAAGAGGTAATGGTTCCCATGGGTGACTGGGCAAAAACCAGACTAAAAAACCTGAGCGATACGGACAAGACAAGGGACGAATCCAAAGTGGGGAGCGGATTCGGAAAAAATATCTCTAACTGGCTTGAGCGAGATATGGCCTACCCCAGCAATGTCCTGCATCTTGCCACGGAGTGCAACAACAAAAAGCACAGTGCAGCATTTCCCGAAGGACTTCCCGAATGGTTTATTAAACTTTTTACAAAAGAAGGGGATACCGTACTGGACCCTTTTATGGGCTCAGGAACGACCAATATAGTTGCCGGCAGGATGAAAAGAAATTCTATTGGAATTGAAATTGTCCCCGAATATTATGAAATGGTAAAAAGTAAGATACAACCCATTGAGCTTTACTTGCTGGAACCCAAGGAAGAATATGAAAAAACTAAATCTAAGAGACGTATCTCAATACGTTGAAGACCATATTGGTACCTTTCATCAGAAAAGGATTTCGAGCCTTGACACATTAAGCCTTTCCAAGGTTTTGAGAAGAAAGAACCCCTACCTTTTCAAAGCTAAATACGTACTGACAGCAGAGCAAATAGTTAAAGGACTGGTTGATGCGCATATCTCCTCAAATGAGGAAACCATTTTTGGTGATTGGTTGGAAGGGCTGGCAATATTTATATTATAAATGAGAAAGTTTACGGTGGTTGGAAATCCGGAATTGCAGGAGTTGATCTGGAATTTGACAAGGAGGGCAGGCGATATATTGTCAACATCAAATCAGGGCCTAATTGGGGCAACAGCAGTCAAATTGCCAAAATGATTACGGACTTCAAGACAGCCAAAAGAACGTTGAGAACAAGCAGCTCCGGACTACACATTGTTGCTGTTAATGGCTGTTGTTACGGACGCGACAAGCGACCCGATAAAGGGGCCTATTTTAAGTATTGCGGACAAAGCTTCTGGGAGTTTATTTCAGGGAATCCTGATTTGTACACGGAAATCATCGAACCCCTCGGGCACAAAGCCAAAGAACAAAATGATGCGTTCTTAAAATCATACTTTCAAATGATAAACAAATTCACAAGAGAGTTTGGCAATAACTTTTGCGATGACAGCGGTGCCATCAATTGGGAAAAGTTGGTAAAATTCAACTCTTCAACGATCGCTCCGAAGAAAAAAAGTTAAGAAACTAAGGTTCCACATCGCTTTTGACAAATGCGGCTTGATCGTTTAACATGAAAAAATTGAAATAAATTTATGGCTGGCTGAAAAGAGTGCAGCCGCGAAATTCAATACTTTCCGTCATAAAGGCGATAAAAACAGCTAAATGAAAAGCTTCCTTAAAAAGTTCTGGTACGCATCCAGGGGTTTTCGTTTCTCTTTTCGCGAGCAGGTCAATTTCAGAATACACCTCGCGGTGGCAGTCCTCGTGGTGGCGGCAGGGCTCTTCTTCGAAGTCAGCCGCAGCGAATGGCTTATCCTGATCTTATGGATGGTATTGGTGCTGAGTGCAGAGATGATAAACACCGCCATTGAACTGCTGACGGACAAGGTCAGCCCGGAGTGGAATGAAACAGCCGGAAAGATCAAAGACATTGCTGCCGGTGCCGTATTGCTGGCTGTCATGGCTGCCGTTGTCAGCGGGCTTATTATTTTCCTGCCGCATATTTTGCATTTCTTTTCTTTCGGCTGAGGCCGCTTGCCCCGGTCTCATGCCTGCTGCGGCATTGCGAAGGAAGTACAATATTTGCCGTAAATTAGGAAGCAGAAACTTTTTCATTCTCCCATGATTCGTCAGATTGCCCTCCTTGCAGCCTTTTTTGCGGTGCCGCTCATGGCAGAGGCCACGCATATTGTGGGCGGTCGCATTTTCTATGAATGCCTGGGAGAAAACACTTTCCGGATTACTTTGAAAATATACAGGGACTGCTACAACGGAGAAGCCCCTTTTGACAATCCGGCCAATGTAGCCATCTACCGCAGAAGCGACAACAGCCTCTATGATGTTTTGCAAATCCGGCTGGGATCTGTCACGCCTGTCCCGGTTATCCTTGACGACCCCTGCCTCAATGCACCTCCCACTCTTTGTGTCGAAGAAGGCCTCTACACAGCCGTGATTGAGCTGCCTGCCAGCAGCGAAGGATATCTTCTTTCCTATCAGCGCTGTTGCCGCAATGCCACCATTGCCAACCTTTTCAATCCCGGTGAGCAGGGGGCCACCTATTTTACGGTCATTCCCGAGGTGGGCGGCTTGCTTTGCAACAGCAGTCCGGTATACAAAGAATGGCCGCCCATTGCCATTTGCGCCAACAAACCTTTCGTCTTTGACCACTCGGCCATCGATCCCGATGGTGACTCGCTGGTCTATGAATTTTGCGCTCCGCTGAAAGGAGCCAGCATAGCAGACCCGATCCCGGGCATTCCGCAGGCACCTCCTTATCAAAAGGTCAATTTCAATACGATCAGGGGCTTTTCGGAACAATACCCGCTCACCTCCAATCCGGCTCTGAAGATTGACCCGCTCACAGGAATGATTACCGGAAAACCAACACTTCCCGGTCAATACGTGGTCGGCATTTGCGTAAAAGAATACAGGGGCAATAAACTCCTTGGTGAAAACATCCGGGATTTTCAGTTTAATGTGAGCGAATGCCAAAAAGAAGTGGATGCCGAAATTGCCCGGCCCCGGCCCGACAGCTCCCTCAACAACTGCCGGGATTTCACCGTTCAATTTGAAAACCTGAGTTCGGGGAGCAATCGCTTTTTCTGGGATTTCGGTGTCGAATCGTTAAGCAGTGATTTTTCGACAGAAGAAAATCCATCGTACACCTACCCCGATACGGGCAGCTACCGGGTCATGCTCATTGCCGAGCCCGGAGGCGTCTGCTCCGATACGGATTACATCTTTGTAAAAATTTATCCCCTGCTCAAGGCCGGGTTCCGGGTTGAAAACTCATGCCCCAGCGATTCCGTGCCGCTTACAGACCTCAGCAGCAACAGCTACGGCCCCATCACGGCCTGGCACTGGGATTTCGGAGACGGAAACCGGTCAGACAGCATGAATCCGGTACACAGATACACACAGGACGGAGAATACATCATTCGCCTGATCATCGAAAACCAATACGGCTGCCGCGATGCGCATGAAGAGCGTGTAAAAATATACCCGCGGCCCCGGAGCCGCTTTGACATCGGAATTCCCTGCCTCGACAGTCTTCTTCCCATCCGGTGGAACTCGGAAATCGACAGCGGAAAGATTGTGGCCAGAACATGGGAGCCGGGAGACGGCAGTCCGCCCGTTTCGATGACGAAAAATCCGGCTATTCGCTACCGGCAACCGGGCACTTACCTGCTCCGCCTCATCGAAGTGTCCGAACAGGGGTGTACAGACACTTTCAGCAGAGAAGTCACGGTCAGGCCAAAAATCGATGCTTTTGCCGGCCCCGACACTTCCGTCTGCAAAGGCAGGCCGCTGCGTCTTTTTGCCGGAGGAGGCCTCTACTACGAATGGACACCTCCCGGGCAGACGGCCAACAGCAGCACGGTGATAGTCCGTCCCGCGGCAGACACGCGCTATCGCGTGCTCGTTCGCGATCAATGCTATGAAGACACTGCTTATGTGAATGTTCGCGTGCTGCCGCTGCCGCTGCTTGAAGTTTCGGGAGACACGAGCATTTTGAAAGGGGGCCATGCCCTTCTGCGGGCAAAAAGCGATGCTTCCGTTATTTACTGGTCTCCTTCCCTGACCCTCGACCGGGACCGCGGTCCGGTGGTGACTGCCCGCCCGGCAGAAAGCACGACTTACACGGTGCTTGCCCTCTCAGACAATGGGTGCAAAAGGGAAAAATCCGTACGGGTCGAAGTCCTTCCTGACTGCTACAAGCTATTTGTACCCAACGCTTTCAGCCCCAACGGAGACGGAAACAATGATTACTTCTATCCGGTCAATCTCGGTGACGGCCAATTGATCAGCCTTTCCGTTTTCAACCGCTGGGGCGAGCTGGTTCATTTTTCTTCTTCATCGGAACTGGCCTGGGACGGACGACACAAGGGCCGCGACAGCCCGGCAGGAAATTACGTGTATGAAATCACAGTGGATTGCCGGGGTCAAACCCTTCGGGTAAGCGGCCATGTGCTCTTATTGCGATAGTTTCTCCCTGATAAAGAGAGCCGTAAATGAATTTTCGCAGTGTTGAAGGTCTTCGGGAGTCCCCTGAAAAAGCAACTCGCCTCCCCGCCTGCCTCCTTCGGGACCCAAATCAATCACCCAGTCGGCACATTTTATTACCTCCGGATTGTGCTCAATGACGACAATGGTATGGCCTTCTTCAATCAGAGCATTGAAGGCATCCATCAATTTGCGGATATCATGAAAATGCAGGCCGGTCGTGGGCTCGTCAAAGAGAAACAATATCTTGTTGCGGGTGTTGCCACGGGCGAGGAAATAAGCAAGCTTGACACGCTGTGCCTCTCCGCCACTCAGGGTAGATGACGACTGCCCGAGGTGCACATATCCCAGGCCCACATCCATAAGCGGCTGCAGTTTGGCCGTGATTTCCTTGTGATCCTTTAAAAACGAAAGGGCCTCTTCAATGCTCATTTCCAGGACATCAAAGATATTTTTACCCTTGTACTTCACTTCCAGCACCTCCTCCCTGAATCGCTTTCCGCCACACTGTTCGCAGGGAAGATGAATATCGGCCAGAAACTGCATCTCTACGGTAATTTCTCCTTCGCCCTTGCAATGCTCGCAACGCCCGCCCTCTACATTAAAGCTGAAGTGCCTGGGTTTAAATCCCCGGACTCTTGACATTTGCTGACGTGCAAAAAGATCGCGGATGGCATCGTAGGCCTTCACATAGGTCACGGGGTTCGATCGCGAGGATTTTCCGATCGGATTCTGGTCGATCATTTCAATCTGCTCAATGCGATCCAGATCACCGGATATTTCGCCCAATTTGCCGGGCATCACATCCTGGCGACCCAAGTGCCGGAGCAGGGCAGGGTAAAGCGTTTTTTTGATCAATGTAGACTTGCCCGATCCCGACACCCCGGTGACTACCGTCAGCGCTGCCAGCGGAAATTGCACATCGATGTTTTTGAGATTGTGCATGGAAGCCCCTTTCAGAAAGATATGACCCAAAGCCCTGCGCCTGAGCGGAGGCACTTCAATGTGCATCTCTCCGGAGAGGTAGCGGGCAGTCAGGCTTTCTCCCGAGGCGATAATGCTTTTGAAGTCCCCCTCGGCCACCACCCGGCCACCGTGCACCCCTGCCTCGGGTCCCATATCTATAATGTAATCCGCCTCGCGCATGATTTCTTCATCGTGCTCTACCACAATCACCGTATTCCCCAGATCGCGCAGGTCTTTCAATACGCCAATAAGGCGATCATTGTCCTTCGGATGCAATCCGATGCTCGGCTCATCGAGAATATACATGGAGCTCGTCAGGTTGCTGCCCAGGGTGCGGGTCAGATTGATGCGTTGCGTTTCGCCCCCCGATAAGGTATTGGACAGGCGGTTGAGATGAAGATAGCCGAGACCCAGCCTGACCATGCTGTCGAGGCGGGTATTTATTTCCAGCAATATGCGCTCTGCAATGGACTGATCGTGCCGGTTTAGCTCCAGCTTGCCGAAAAAGGCGTACAAGTCGTCCACCGGCATCTTTAGGAGCTGCATGATCGAGTATCCGGCAATTTTTACGTAGCCGGCATCCTTCCTGATCCGGGTGCCCCCGCATTCGGGGCAGATCGTGCGACCTCGATAGCGCGAAAGCATGACCCGGTACTGTATCTTATAGTTGTTCTCCTCGAGGTAGCGAAAAAAATCATGGATGCCGCGGACATCTTCCCTGCCGTTCCACAGCAGGTCCAACTCATCGCTGTCGAGCTCGGAAATGGATCGATGAATGGGAAAGTCATATTTAAAAGATGCACGTATAAAATCCTCTTTCCATTCGCTCATTTTCTGCCCGCGCCACGGAGCCACTCCGTTGTCGAAAACAGACAACTCCGGATCGGGAAAGACAAGCTTTTCGTCAATGCCAATGACCGTACCAAAACCCTCGCATCGCTTGCAGGCGCCATAGGGGCTGTTGAAGTTGAAGAAATCGGGAGTGGGTTCTTCAAAACTCATTCCGTCTCTTTCAAATAAGTTGGAAAAAGACACGGGTTCATTCCCGTCCACACTCACAAAGCAATGCCCGTGGCCCTCAAAGAAAGCCGTTTGCACCGAGTCGGCCACCCGTTTGCGAAAGGTTTCATCCGCGGTGGTGATAAGGTAGCGGTCTACCAGGATATAAATATTCTCCTGCAAATCGTTTGTCTTTTCCTCAAGCAGGTCTTCCAGCTCGACTCGCCTGTCGCCAAGCATTACACGGGTAAACCCTTTTTGCAGCAATATTTCGAGTTCTTTGCGCAGCGGCCTGCTTTCGTGCCTTACGAGCGGGGCCAAAAGTTCTACTTTGGAAGCAGGCGGAGAGGAAAGGATAAAATCCACCACATCCGATACTTCCTGCTTTTGAACCATTTCCCCGCTTACCGGGCTGTAGGTCTTGCCAATGCGGGCAAAGAGCAGTTTCAAATAATCAAAAATCTCTGTGAGAGAGCCCACCGTAGAACGGGTTGTACGGGTTGTCACCTTCTGCTCGATGGCAATGGCCGGGCAAAGTCCCGTGATATAGTCCACATCGGGTTTGTTCATGCGGTTGAGAAACTGACGGGCGTAAGACGACAAAGATTCCACATATCTTCGTTGCCCCTCGGCATAGAGGGTATCCAGGATGAGAGACGACTTGCCCGAGCCGGACACCCCTGTCACCACAACCAGTTTGTTCTTCGGTATGGAAACATCAATGTTCTTCAGGTTGTGCTGTCGTGCTCCTTTAAGCACGATATATTCCCCTTCGTCAAAAATTATTTGACGCAGGTCGTTTTTTTCTATATCTTCGTTAACGTGATTCGGCATAAAATGACTGGCAAAGTATTTGTGCCAACAAAATATAAAGAATAGGGTTCCGTTAGATCATAACCCAAAATCTTTCTTCTAAAAAACCAAAACAAACGCTGCCTATAGACAACATAGTTCTACACTAATCAACTTGATTCCATTTTTTTAATTAAAATTTCTGACTATGCAGGATCATGTTATTAGTGACAAAGAACTCTTGTCACAATATCAAAGCGGAAACGAGGCAGCTCTCGAATTGCTGATTACACGGCACAAAGAGAAGATTTTCACCTCCATTTACATTTTTGTCAAGGATCGGTATCTTGCCGAAGATATCTTTCAGGACACTTTTATTAAGATTATAGACACCCTGCGCAGGGGCAAATACAAGGAAGAGGGCAAGTTTTTGCCCTGGGCCATGCGCATTGCACGGAATCTGTGCATCGACCATTTTCGAAAAACCAAGCGAACACCGACCATTACCAACGGTGACGGATACGATATTTTTGACATCCTTCGCTTCGACACGGACAATGCCGAGGATACGATGATCAAAAATCAATCGCACGACCGGGTACGAAAACTGGTCAATCAGTTGCCTGACGAGCAAAAAGAAGTGGTCATCCTGCGGCATTATGCACAGTTGAGCTTCAAGGAAATAGCCAAACTGACGGATGTGAGCATCAATACGGCACTGGGCCGTATGCGCTATGCACTCATCAATATGCGCAAAATGATAGAGGAGAAGCAAATTGCACTCTAAAAAATTGACCGTCAGATAATATTTCTCTGAAGCAGGCCGTTTTGGGTAGGTAAATTGAATTTAATCACCCAAAAGCTGCCTATGAACAGAGATTCTACAATTAATAATTTGGTCCGTCACATTTATCACGAAACAGATATGAGAGAAAATGATGCCATCAGACGTTTGCTGGCCATGGATGCCGAACTCAGGGATGAGTACTATGAAATGCGCAAAGTAAGCAAAATGCTGGACCGTTTGATTTGCAATCCCAGTCCCACATCTGTCAATATTATTCTCAACCACAGCAAAAAGCTGGGAAGGCTCGAAGCTGTATGAATTGATTTAAAAGATGGAATGACAAGTGAAGCAGGGCTCTTTGAGTCCTGCTTTTTTATTTTTACGGCATGACGAAGAAAGAGCGCTACCGGTTTTTTATTGATTATTTCAAAGAGCATCGCCCCAACCCCGAGACCGAGCTGGTATATGCCAATGAGTATGAGCTTATTGTGGCAGTTATCCTTTCGGCTCAGTGCACCGACAAGCGGGTCAATATCATCACCCCTCCGTTTTTTGAGACTTTTCCCGATTTCCATTCCCTGGCCCAGGCATCTTTTGAGCAGGTCTTTGCCCTGATTCGTTCCTGTTCCTACCCCAACAACAAGAGCAAGCACCTCATTGCCATGGCCCGCATGGTGGTCAATGAATATCAGGGCCAACTACCCCGGGAAATAAAGGAACTGGTCAAGCTGCCGGGCGTGGGGCGCAAAACGGCCAATGTGCTCGTATCCGTTCTCTTCGACCAGCCTGCCATCGCTGTGGATACCCATGTATTCCGTGTGGCAAAGCGCATCGGGCTGACCACCCGGGCCAAAAATCCGCTTCAGGCCGAAGAGCAACTGGTTCGCTATATTCCGGAAGAACTGCGTGGAAAGGCCCATCACTGGCTCATTCTCCACGGGCGATATACTTGCAAAGCCCGGAAGCCGCTCTGTGAGCAGTGCGGGCTGACTGCCATCTGCAAATACTATCAAAGCCGGAAAAAGAAAGAAGAAGCGCTTTAGTTCTTTTGCAATTTCTTCGGGATGCCGTATTCCGAAATCAAATAAACAAGCGAAGCCATCGAAGCGGCTCCAAGGTGCAATTCCCTCGCATTCACCTTGTCAAAGGTATCTTCCCTTGAGTGGTGATAGTCAAAATATCGCTGCGGATCGGGCAGGAGGCCTATGAGTGTCGTTCCACCGGCTTTCAACCTGCTGATATCGGCTCCGCCATATCCGGCTTTGATCATATGAACCCCGTACGGCTCAAAGAGGGGCAGGAAGTTTCGAAAATAGCGAACCACAAAGGAAGAATCGTTGACCGAAAAACCCCTGGGCGAAAAACCTCCGGCATCGCTTTCCAGCGCAGCAATGTGATTTTCACCCAGCCTTTTGGCCTCTTCGGCATATTTGATTCCGCCTCTCAGCCCGTTTTCCTCATTCATAAACAACACCGCCCGGATACTTCTTTTCGGACGATAGCCGCTTTTGCGAAACAAGCGAAGCAGCTCCATAGACTGCACGCACCCCGCACCGTCATCATGGGCACCATCGCCCAGATCCCACGAATCCAGATGTCCACCAACGACAATGATCTCATCCGGAAATTCAGACCCTCTGATTTCCCCGATCACATTGAAAGACCGGACATCCGGAAGCGTATGGCAATCCATTTTCAGATAGAATTCGAGATGGGGATCGTGCTTCAATGCCCGGCTCAATCGCTCGGCATCGCGGGTGCTGATGGCGGCAGCGGGAATTTTTTTTGAAGGGTCGCGGTAGTGCATGACCCCGGTATGGGGGTCATCGTCAATTTTCAGTGTCATCGAACGCACAATGACCGCAAGCGCACCGTATTCGATGGCTCTGGAAGCACCGTTGACCCGATAGCCGACACATGTCCCGTAGGCATGGAAAGTAGATATTTTTTTTGCATCCATCGGGGTATTGAAGAAGACAATCTTCCCGCGGATTCCGGATTCACCCAGCTGCTCCAGCTCGTCAAAGGAACGTACTTCCACCACGGGGGCACGCAAGCCTCCGGGGGCAGTCGCTACCGATCCGCCCAATGCACAAACATTCACCTCTTCGCGGCCAAAAGTGGCCTCGCTGATCATGGCCGCCTTTTCTTCTTCGCCCCGCACCCAATGGGGCACCATCACGGGCTGCAGCCATACGGAATCCAGGCCGAGGCTGTCCATCACCTGCCGGGCCCATTCCACGGCCATGGCCGCCTCGGGCGACCCGCTTAAGCGGCCTCCGATCTTGTTTGACAAATCATCGAGCCAGCTATACGCCATCCCCTCGGTCAATGCCAAATCGAAAAAGCCTCTGATGCGCATTGAGTCAGCGGCATAATCCTGAGCCCTGACTCCCCATCCCAGAAAAAGGAGCAGTATAAGTAGTTTAAATTTCATCCCGTAAAATGTGACCGGACACCTTGTCCTGACAAAAGCACCCTGTTTGGGCTTATGCTTTTTTGGCTTTCTTTCCCGCCTTGCTTTTGGCCGGAGTTGTTTCCGATCCGGCTTTCATTCTTCTCAATTTGGAGGCCTTGAGGCGAAATTTGCCGAATGAACCGTTCCAAATCTTGCCTCTCCTCGATCTTCTGTCTCCCTTACCCATATTTTCTAAATTTTTAGCAGACAAAAATAATGTTTATCCCATATAATTCAATGCTTTCGGGCAAAGTGCCTTTCGGCATCCCTCGGATAAGCGTATTTTTATGGAAAAGGAAACGTTTTCGCCTCTTCTTTTTTTTGAATAAAAACATTCCGGTGCTTCGAATACTCCTGTTTATCTCATTTGCTTTTCTGGCGCAGTTCCCTTTATGGGCGCAGGGCGATGGGCGTGTCTTCAACCGCGGGCGCGAGACTTTGTTTCAACTTGAACAGGGACAAGTGGCGGACAGCGGCAAAATCCGCTTTACGATTAAAGGCAATGTGATTTTCAACGGCAATAGCAGCAATCGGGACAGCATCGCCTACATGCTTAAAACCCGGGGCATTTTCAGCCGGAAAATCAGCTATCTCTACTATCCGGATGCCGACCGGGTAAAATACAGCATCAGCCGCGGGGTCGTTTATTACGGCAGAGGCCTTAACTCCTACAATCAACTGCTGAAGATTGTAAAAGAGGGGGAAAAGAATTATCGCTTCTATGCCGGAGAAGAGTGGCAGGAAGTGGCATTGGCGTTGGGCGATTTCAGCGAAGCGGAGCTAATGGCCGTTGCCGTTTCCCTGCTCAAATTGCCGGATGTCAGTGAAATTGCGGGGCCACTGATTACGGAAGAACAGCTCATCCCGTCAGAGGGAATTCTGGGTGTCATAAAGCCGGCCTGGCGCAACGACATAAACAGCGAATGGACCTGGGACGGGCGCATGCTCAGGCCGCGTTGGGGGGCGCGCCCCGAAGATGAATGGATATTTAACGGAAAGAATATTGTGCCCTACTGGGGCATTGAAGGTGAAGGAGAATGGAGCTGGGACGGTCAGGTGCTGAAGCCCGCCCGGGGTGAATTTCCCGATCATACATATATCTTTGACGGCTACACATTGAAGCCCCGATGGGACGACAACCCCGACCGGGTTTGGATCATCGATGGCGACCGGGCAAGGCCCAAATGGATCAATGACCCGGCCATGGAATACATTATCGAAGGCAAAGTTCCCATTCCTCTCATTGCTCTTGTCGTCCTGGGATATGCCGACCGACCGCGCTAATGCCAGGGCTCTGCCGGAAACCGAATGGCCGGATGCCTTTTTTTTATTTCTTCAATTTCATCATAGAGCTTTTTTTGAAAGGCACGATGTGCTTTTGACTCCGGATGCAGGGGCCGGTGCCGCAGGCTTTTTGAAAGCGCTCCCAGCTTATTGGCGATTTCACGGGTTTCTTTGGTAAAAAAACACGCTGAGAATTTTTCCCACACATACTCAATCCCCATCTCCGAGGGATGAACGAGGCTCTTGTCGTAGAAGCGATAATCTCGCAAATCATCCATAAATATCTCGTAGGCCGGAAAGTAGCTGAGCTGTTCATACCGCTCCGTAAGCCGGTGAGCCAGTTCTATGAGCCTTGCCTTGCTCCGGGTGTTGGCAGCCGCTCCGTCTCCGAGATACCTCACCGGACTCACCGTCAGCACTACGTGCACACTTCGATTCATCCCGAAGTATTGGTCCAGAAGAGCCAGCCACTGCGACTGCATTTCTTCAAGCGAGAGCATGGATCGTTCAAAAACAGCAGCCGGCATCTTGTGGCAGTTGTTTACTACTTTCCCGCTATCGCGAAGCCGAAAGACCTGCGATGTGCCGAAAGTAATCAGCAGATGACGTGCCTTCCGGAGGTAAGAAGATCCCAATTCAAACTGTTTTTGCATGCTTTGAAGGGCCCTGTCTTTCTCCGCTGCCGAATAGCTTCCGTGAAAATCGTAGGCATGCCAAAACCCCCGGTTTTCGAAGAGTTCATCTGCCGATATCCCCCGCTTGTCCATCAAGCGTTTTATTATCTCCCCGATTGATGCCGGATTGTAGCTGATGCCGAAGGGATTGCTCAAGACATCAAAACCGGCTTCTTTTAATTTGAGCCCTATGTGCTCGGCAAAGCAGGAGCCCATCAGAAACAACGCTTCGCCATGGCTTATCTTCCGAGCTGACGGCTCCGCTTTTATTTCCGTTCTGAATTTCATTTTCCAAATTAATTTAATCCTAAAACTAGTCAATCTGTAAATTCGCCTTATGATCTCTCACCGCCAGCTTTTCCAGCAGTATCTCGCCCCCACCAGCGATGAGCCGCTGGCCATTGAAATAGTACGAGCCGAAGGCGTATACCTTTACGGCCCGGGAGGGGAAAAGTACCTGGACCTGATAAGCGGCATTTCCGTGAGCAACCTCGGCCATTGCCATCCGCACATCAACGAAGCCGTGGAGGCTCAGCTGAAGAAATACAGCCACGTGATGGTCTATGGGGAAATGATACAGGCTCCGCAGGTAAAACTTGCCGAAGCCCTGGCGTCCCGACTGCCGGACAATTTGAGCAGTACTTATTTTGTCAACTCCGGCTCCGAAGCCACGGAAGGCGCTGTCAAGCTGGCAAAAAGATATACCGGCAGGGCAAATGTCGTTGCTTTTGAAAATGCCTACCACGGCAGCACTCAGGGGGCCCTCAGCCTTATTGGCGATGAAAGCTACCGGCAAAACTACCGCCCTTTGATTCCGGGACACAAACACCTTCCGTTTAACGACATGGAAGCCCTCAGCGAAATTGACCGCGACTGTGCCTGTGTGATGCTGGAGACCATCCCGGCAGAGGCCGGAGTACGAATTCCTTCGCTTGCATTTATGCAGGCCCTCCGGCAAAAATGTTCGGAAAGCGGGGCACTCCTCATATTGGATGAAGTGCAGACCGGCATGGGCCGGACCGGCAAACTCTTTGCCTTTGAACACTTTGATATTGTTCCGGACATACTCACGCTGGCCAAAGCCTTCGGTGGCGGCCTTCCCCTCGGAGCTTTTCTTGCCTCCCCCGAATTGATGCAGGTCTTCACCTGTAATCCCGTTTTGGGCCACATTACCACCTTCGGAGGCAATGCCATATCATGTGCTGCCGGCCTGGCAGCCTTCGAATATCTGACCGAAACACGGCTCTACGAGACGGTAGAAGAGAAAGCCCTTTATTTCCGCTCGCTGCTCGTTCATGAGAAAATCAGCGAGATCAGAAACAAAGGCCTTTTGATGGCGCTTGACCTGAAAGACCCCGTCTACTGCAAGCGCGTCATTGACCTTTGCATAGAAAAAGGACTTTTCCTCGACTGGTTTCTTTTTGCCCCGCATTGCATACGCATCGCCCCTCCTCTGATCATCGAAGAGGGGGACATTGAAAAAGCCTGTAAAATTATTCTGGAATCGCTGGACGAAGCTGCCGCTTAGCCGTTGAGCATGACCGGCATCACGAGCATGAGAATGTCTTCATGCTCATCCTCCTGGCCTACGGGCAGTATCAGCCCGGCCCGGGTCGGAGTTGACAGCTGCATTTCCACCTCATCGGTATCCAGTGTATTGAGCATTTCGATAAGAAAGCGTGCATTGAACCCGATTTCCATGTCCTCGCCCTCATAGTTGCAGCTCAGCCGCTCGCTCGACTCATTTGAAAAATCCAGGTCCTGTGCAGATATTCTCAACTCGCTGCCGGTGATTTTCAGCACCACCTGGTGGGTTGTTTTATTTGCAAAAATGACACTTCTGCGCAATGCCCCGATCAATTCCGGTCTGCTGATGAGCAGGCGATTCGGGTTTTCCGTGGGAATGACGGCATTGTAATCGGGATATTTGGCATCAATCAGCCGGCAAATCAGACTGATGTTGTCAAACTTGTAAAATGCGTTGTTGTTGTTGTACGAAAGCCGCACCTTGCCTTCAGCCGGCAGTGTGCTCTTCAGCAGATTGAGGGCTTTTTTCGGCACTATAAAACTGGACGGGTTGCTGCTCTTTACATCCCCCCTGCGATATCGAACCAGCTTGTGCGCATCGGTAGCCACAAAAGTCAGGTCCTCTTCATTCAGCTCATGATAAACACCCGTCATTGCCTGACGCAGTTCATCGTTGCTCACGGCAAAGAGGGTATGGTTGATCGCACGACTCAGCGACTGGGTTGTCATTTCAATGTGCTTCACATCTTCGGGTACCGGAATTTTGGGGAAATCCTCTCCGTTTTCACCTGCCAGCTTATATTTCCCGTTGTCGGTCGTTATTTCTATGGCAAAGTTTTCGAGGTCGATATCAAAACTCAGGGGTTGCTCCGGCAGGTTTTTCAATATATCCAGGAGCAGGCGGGCCGGCACGGCTACCTGTCCGTCTTCTTTTGCTTCGATTTCTATAACCGTAGACATGCTGTTGTCCAGGTCGGTCGCATAAACATGTAATTTTCCCTCACGTACATCAAATAAAAAATCCTCAAGTATGGGCAAGACCGTATTGGTACTGATCACACCCCCAATGGTCTGGAGATTTTTCAGAAGGCTTCCGGTAGAAACGATAAATTTCATGTTTGTAGATTTTGACGTAAGGCAAAGATAAGTATTTTAGAAAAACAGATTTTATGCGTTTCCATTAATATATCTTGCTGTTCTTCAGTTACTTATATTCTTTTTATCCTCCTCGCCCGCTTTGAAAAAATAGTCGTAGCGCATCAGCAATTTGCCGAAAACAAAATGTTGGATTAATACAAAATCCTTGTCATTATTTATCAGCGCATAGCTTCTTTCGCGGTCAAAGGGCAGGTAGCGCCCGCTGCTGTCCGTCAGCATCTTGGTTCGCTTGTCGAGGGGCTTGTAGAAAAGGGAAATCTGTTTTGCGGTACCTGCGGTATCCTCCACCCGGATAACGGCATAAGGGCCCTGCGACAATATGCTGTCCTTTTTTGAATAGCTATTGAGGTAGGCCTCTGCATTTACTTCTGCAAATGCATTCAAATAGCGGGCAATGATTCTTTTCTCCGCCCTGGCATGCTCCTTCTCTTCACGGTGCAGGGGATAAAGAGCAAAAGAATCTCTCCGGTA
>JALSIH010000035.1 GCA_026981615.1 Chitinophagales bacterium | reverse complement strand
CCTCGACAGCCTGATGCGGGTGCCCACCGGCCTCGTTTCCCCGGCTGAGAACCCGCTGAGCCTGCGGCTATGGCCCAATCCGGGCCGTGATCTGCTTCGCCTTGAGTGGAAGATGCCTCATGCCGGACCCGTGCGTCTGGCCCTCTACAACTTGCAGGGACGAAGGATGGCTCTCCTCAGCGACAGGCAGTGGAGCAGCGGACCACAGCGCCTGCAGTGGCACATGGGCAAAGCCGCCCTGCCTGCGGGCGTCTATCTGCTTTCGGGCTACATAGCCGGAGTGACCGTGAGCCGCAAGCTGGTGATAGCGAAGTAAGTCGAGCCGCTGGTTGAAGGCAGTGAGGTAAACAGAATAGTTTAATCGGAAAGCTGTAAAATGCTTAAAAGTGTCTCCCCCCCGGAAGGGATGCAGGGTTGCAAAACAAGGTAGGATGAAAAGAAAAATAACTCCATTCAATATCTGAAATCAGCTTTTTGCCTGCAATTCCTACTTCAATGTTACTAAATCAACTAAAATAAAATATGACCATTACAGGCAAAAGGAACTATTACGGTTGACAATTTGTATTTTATTTGTAGTTTCGTCAACTACATCTTATTAATTGGAATCCACACACTATGAAAGACCTATTTGCACACAGACTAAAATCAGCCCGAAAGATGGCAGGACTATCCCTTCAGGCTTTGTCCGACAAACTGGGAGAAGCAAAAGTAAGCAAGCAGGCACTGCACAAATACGAGCAAGGGAAGATGAAGCCGGATAGCACTGTAATGATTGCACTTGCAAACACTTTGGGTGTTAGCGTTGATTATTTCTATTCTGAGCCTAAAGCAAAGGTTGAACTTGAACAAGTTGAATATCGGAAGTATGTTACCAAGGTTTCAAAATCCCAAAAAGATGCTATTGAAGAAAGGGCTAAGTCCATTTTAGAGCGTTATTTTGAATTGGAGGATTTACTGGGTATTGAAGAGAAGTCCGATTATTTTACCTATAAAGAAATCATAAGGAATGCGAATCAGGCAGATGAAGCCGCAAAAGCCTTAAGGGAACAGTGGGATTTGGGCTATGACCCGATTCCCGATGTAGTGGAAATGCTTGAAGATAAAGGCTATAAGGTTATTGAGGTAGATGCTCCTCAAGGGTTTGACGGATTGAAGGCAAGCGTTAACGGAGAACCTGTAATTGCATTAAACAAAAATAAAAGTGCCGATTTTGACATTGTCCGTAAGCGGTTTACCGCTTTGCATGAGCTGGCACATCACGCATTGTCTTTCCCTGAAGACATGAAGGAGAAAGAACAGGAAAAGCTGTGCCATGCATTTGCTTCGGCTGTCCTTTATCCCGAAGAAATGGCAGGGAAGGAATTGCATAAAGGCCGTTTTCATTTTTATGAGCGGGAATTGATCTTATTAAAGGAACGATGGGGCATATCCATATCAGCCATTTTCAGCAGAGCCAGGCAACTGGGTATCATAAATGATTATGTGTACCGGAAATTCAATATCGGTTTTAGGCAAAGAGGCTATCATTTGCCCGGAAAGGAACCCGGAAGATTTCCAAGCAAAGAAATTCCAACCCGCATGGAACGGCTGGTGTTTCTCGGATTGGCCAAAGAGGTGTTGACCATCAATGAAGCGGCACATTTTGCCGGCATTTCATCATGGAAACTCCGGGAACAAATGAATCAATTGGTATGAAGGTAGTGGTCACGGATGTAAGTGTGCTATTTGATTTGTACAAAATTCGGATATTAAACGAGTTCTTTGTATTGGGTTTGGAAGTCTACATCACAGATATAGTTTACAATCAAATTTGTCACCCTGATCAAAAAGAGGCCTTTGGATTTTTTGTTAAAAAGGGGAAGTTGATCATTCTGCCACTAAGCAGTGAAGATATTCAAGTTGCGCAACACTTCAAGACAAAACGAATCATGCACTCACTTGCAGATAAAACCATATTATCTAAAGCTATAGAACTAAGAGCTATTATGCTTACTTGTGACAAAAAACTTAGAATGGAAGCAGAGGAGCATTCTATTAATGTAAGGGGAAGTATTTGGGTGATAGAACAACTGGTGGAACACGAAATTATCAACCCAACAAGAGCAATCAGTCTTTTGGAGGAGCTGAAAATGATAAATGGCCGCTTACCGGTTGATTTGATTGACAAATTGATCAGGCGGTGGAAGAAATAAAAACCGAAGCAAATGGAACAAGGCTTCGGTCGGGCGAAAGAAAAAAGAGGTTGGTCGCCACAAATTCTTTCGTGCGTAAAGGTAGCAGAATTTGCTGCACCTGCAATTGTTCCTTGGGCTAAACGAGTGAACGCCTCAGTTTTAAATAGTTCATTCAGGTTAAATTCTATTTTATGAATTATAGAATGAATAAGAACACAGATAATAACCCGGGCGGGAACAATGAAGTGCATAATGAAACTTGCAGGCATTATTCTCAATTGGTGAATTATCTGGATCTTGGGTATCACAGCAACTGTTATAGTGCTGTTAGAAAAGCCAAGTCATTGGGTTACCCTAAAGCCGATGGCTGCAAGGTATGCTCACCGGAATGTCATACCGCTTAGTTGACATTCTGAAAAAACCTGAACCCTCCGGGTAAGAGTGAGGGAATTTTTGAACCTTTAAAAGTTGATGCGTATAAGTAATTTACAAATACAATCAAAATGAGAAAGCAAGCGTTTGTGCCAGTAACAACAGTGTTACGGTATATGGCGATACAGCTCGTATCGTTAATGGCATTGTGGTAACTGCTGCTGCCCTAATTGCCTTGGCATTATTGGCAAAAGCGCTCCGATAGGTTGCAAGGAAATGACCGGTACTTTATTAATTGGGCCGGTTATTTCTTTTTTCTATGCTTTATCAACTCCCCAAATCCTTTCGGTTCAAGTCCGTTTTCTTTCATCCATTCTATTGCTTTGGTTAGTTGTTTGGAGTTATATTTCTGCTTGCGTTCGCTCCAGTTGAAGAAATCTTGGATGATGACATCATTGTGGTTACCGGTTCTCCTTTGATAATGCGGTCATTCCAAACGGCATAAAGGGTAGATATAATTTCGCATTGGTCTTCGGATGCTTTGCCAAGCAGATTAATGAGTTTTGAGAACCGTTCATTATTAGCTCCAAAGTATCTGCTGAAATGCCTGTCAATTTCATTGACCTTTTCCAAAGGAGAATACTTGTACCCTCTGGAAGCGAAGCATTTTTGTTGCTTCATCTTATCATACAGCGTGTGCATGAATTTATTATCATACGGCCCAGTTGCCTGATTGTAATAATTCAGGTTTAAATCCGCCTCCATCAAATGCTCGGCCAAGTGTTGCAACTTTTGAAATTTAATGTTGGTAAATTCCGGGCTGTCTTTGCATTCGTTGATGATCTTTCCGGCCAGTACCAGCTTGGCAATCCCTTTCTTGTTGGGAGGACTGGAAAGTTGACTTTGCTTTTGATACTCTGGTTCAGGCTCAGCCGCCACTAACAAATTTTCTTCCTTTTCATCCAGTTTCAGTTCTCCTTTAAACGCCCTTTGACTCAAGCTACCATAAAGGTTCTCCAACTCCTGCCGGCCTCTTCCAGGCGCTGGTCAATAATTTCTTTCCGTGTCCGTTTCTCAGTTTTCAATATTGGAAATTACTGTCACCTGTTTACAAGATGCACAAAATACCAAAGAGACTGAAAGTTTTATAATCAAAATCACATAACAAAACCTTTACTCCGTATATCACGGAGCTTGTCTTAAGCTTCGGGTACAGAAATCAAAAACAATAAGATGGGAAGAAATTTCGACTTTCGCTGCAAGTACCCAATTAAAGGAGCCCCCCCGCCCCGGAAGGCCTTCGGAATATCCGAAAAGAGGGATCAACGAAAAAAGAAAAAATAGTGGAGCTGCCGGGATTCGAACCCGGGTCCAGACAGGGCATCAATATACCGTCTACATGCTTAGCGGATCGATTGATTGTCGGGTGCCGGCCGGTTCGTCCACCAACCTGTCCGGCACCTTAGCCTCCTTTTATTTCGCTGCCGCACCGGAGGCAGCTGTGCAGCAACTATCTCACCATGTATGATACCCGCTCTCCGGCCCGGTGAAAAAAACCGGAGGGGGCAATGGCTCACCCAGACCTTGTCTTAGGCGGCCATGGCGTAGTTATACTCGCCATGTAAAAAACAATTTGAGCATTGGGATTTACGTGTGAGATGCACAACACACGGCATGCAGGTATATTCATACATCCTGCTGTCAATTCCGATCAGCCCCATATTTCAATGAACACCTCTGTAATCCGTCCTGCGCTTCAATAGTTCCCCTGCCGACCACGCAGCCCTGTCCGCCTCTACTCTTCCATTGTGATCTTGCGGATGGCCACATCGGCCGAGTTGGGTACCGGCATCAATATCATAAAGTAACCTTCATATTCCGTCTCGAGTCCTTCGGGTATCTCAAACGTATATTCGGCCGGCTGCGGACTCAGCTCGAAAGTGAAAGTCTCGCGCCATTCCTTGTCGGTATCGATGCAGTTGACCAGGAGGGTTGCTTTTTTGTATTCGGGGTGTTTTTTATTGGGCAGCGAATAGGCCGTGACGGTCACTTTCTTTGCCTTTACTCCCATAAAAAACGGTGGCTTGGCCACGGGGTATTTGACCCTCAGCACTTTGAACCGGGCAAAATCGCCATCGCGGAAACTTGCCGAACCCAGTTTGCTGTCGTCCATATTCTCAGCCCGCCCGTTTTTCACCACTTCCAGCTTATTCACTCTTACGTCCATCAACGGCCCGAATTTATAGAGCCTGATCATGCCGATGTTCTTGCCTTTTCCTTTTTTCAGGTCGAAGACCGGGCCTTTGTGTTTTTCTCCTTTTTTGAAAAGGATATCAAAATTTTCAATTTCCTTGTCGTCATAGATCACATCGAGGGTCAGCCACTGACTGCCGTATTCGTCCATCAGATTGTCGAGATCGAGCGATACTTTGCTGCCCGCAAAAAGGAGGGGCGGAGTCAGCAGGGTATCGAATCCGTAGAATTCGTTTCCGCGGCAGGCCGTATCGCCATGGCTCCAGACGGAGTCGGGGATGGCCGAAAATTCCTGTGCATCGGCACGAAAGACAAGTGCAGCAAAAAGCACGAAGAGAAAAAGATGCTTCATTTTATTCCGTTTTTTCGAACGCAAATTTAGGGCAAAGAAAAGAAGCAACTTAGTAAAGTTGAGCCCCGCACAAGAATATATGCCGGACGGCCGGAGCCGGGAAATGGTGCGCACGGATATTTCATACGGCATTGATATATCTTATCTTTAAGCGCAAATACATTGGATCGATTAAGTTTAGCGTATGGAGCAAAAAGATGGCCGGCAAAGGGTGGTAATCGAAAACATTTACCCCGAGCTGCAGGAAGGCCGCTTCCCGGTAAAGCGGGTGGCCGGTGAAAGCGTAGAAGTCTATGCCGATATTTTCGCTGACGGGCACGACCTCCTCTCGGCAGTGATCATGTATCGCCACGAGAAACAAAGAAAATGGCGCGAAGTGCGGATGAAAGAATTGGGCA
>JALSIH010000034.1 GCA_026981615.1 Chitinophagales bacterium | reverse complement strand
TTCAACATCAGTGTCAATAACGTTTTGAGCAATGTGTATTCGCTTCGGCCGGGCCTGATGGAAGCCCCGAGGAGCATCAGCTTTGGTTTGAATGTGAATATCTAATGAGCTGTTTTTTGTAGCTGATCTTTTGTTGCCCGATATCCGATCTCAAACATTTCCCGGGCTTTTGAGCTGTCCAGAATGTCATATTCCGCCAGCTCCTGCGGCTCGATCAAAAGGTCGGCCAACGGCTTTACCTGCTGTATTCGTGCGTCCACCGTCAGATGAAATGTGCGGATGGCTACTTCTTTCAGATTGCGAAACTTATGCACCTCGTTGATGGGATTTACATTGATGGCAATGATTCTCTCACAATGCCTGCGCAAGGGCTTTACAGGCAGGTTATCGTACAGACCTCCGTCCACATACCAGTGTTCATCTATTTTTACAGGCGTAAAAAGCACGGGAATAGAAGACGATGCCCGGACCTTCAAGGCGATATTGCCCTGCATGTGATATTCCATCCTTCCGAGGCTGAAGTTGGATATGCCCACTATCAGGGGAATGGGAAGTTCTTCTATATTTTCCTGCGGAATTTTTTCCCGGATTTCCATTTCCAGACCGGCCAGCGAGAGCAAGCCGGTTGTCGGTATGTTGAATTTGCTTAAGCTGAAAAGACCTTTCTTCTTAAAATGGTGGAAGAGCTTTTCGGGCTCATACCCGGCAGCATAAAAGGCCCCGACAATAGACCCCGCACTTACTCCTGCTATGATATCCGCCTTTATCCCCTGCTCCTCAAGCGCCATGATGGCTCCCAAATGTGCAAAGCCGCGCGCACCACCTCCGCTCAGTACAAGACCGGTTTTGAATTTCTTTCTTTTTCCCGCCAGGGATTTTATGATCTCATCCAGCATATTCCGATAATTTAAGCCACCGGTCTTCTTTTTCCGACAGGGTCTCTTCTATTTTTTTCAATTCTTCTGACCAGAGCATGATTTTTTCATAATCGCTTTCTCCGTTTTGCAACAGTTCACTCAGCTCTTTTTGTTTGATCTCCAATGCCTCAATATCTTTTCCCAATTGTTCAAACTCGCGCTGCTCCATATAGCCCAGCTTCTTCTTCTCCCTTGGCTTTTCCTGTTTTTTTGCTTTCGGTTCTTTTTTTAATTGCTTCTTCTCTTCCTTTTCATGGTGCCGGAACTGACTGTAATTTCCCGGGAAATCGAAAATCTCTCCTCCTCCCTTAAATACAAAGAGGTGATCAATGATTTTGTCCATAAAATAGCGATCATGACTTACAAGTACCACACTTCCGTTGAAGTCAAGCAGAAATTGCTCCAGGGTTTGGAGGGTGATGAGATCGAGATCGTTGGTCGGCTCATCAAGAATGAGGAAGTTGGGATTGCTCATCAAAACCCGTACAAGATGAAGGCGTCTTTTTTCACCTCCGCTAAGGGATTCATAATAGGTGTACTGCCGGTTGGCATCAAACTCAAAGAGCTCCATAAACTGCGAAACACCCAGAGTTCTTCCATTCTTAAGCTCTATGACCTCCGCTTTTTCCTTTACTATATCAATGGAACGCTTGCCGTAAAACTCCTCCGGGTTTTCCTGCCTGAAATGCCCGATCTTTACCGTAGCTCCTTTTTTGATGGTGCCTGTATCGGGCAACTCTTCTCCGGTCAGCAGTTTAAGGAATGTAGTTTTACCTGATCCGTTCGGACCGGCAATGCCCACTTTTTCATAGCGCTTGAAAACATAATTGAAGCCGCGAAAGAGCACTTTCTCACCATAGGACTTGGACAAATTCCTTATTTCAATGATTTTGTTTCCGAGCCGTGTGGCATTGATCTCGAACTCGGGGCCCTCTGAAACAGCCCTTCCGGCTGCTTTTTCTTTCAGGGTATAAAATGAGTCTATGCGGGCCTTGTTTTTTGTGCCGCGTGCTTTGGGCATCCTGCGTATCCATTCCAATTCCTTCTTTACCAGGCTTCTTGCTTTTTCCGTTTCCCGTTCCCTCGCATTTTCCAGTTCCGCTTTTTTCTCGAGATAATAGCTGTATCCGCCCTTGAACAGTTTCAAGCTTGCTGCTTCCAGTTCAATAATCGAATCGCAAACGCGATCCAGGAAGTAGCGGTCGTGTGTGACCAGCAACAGGGTTACGTTTTGTTTAATCAAGTATTCTTCGAGCCATTCTATCATTTCCAGGTCGAGGTGGTTTGTCGGTTCGTCCAGAATCAAAAAATCCGGTTCTTTGAGCAATACGCGGGCCAGCGCCAGCCGCTTTTTTTGACCGCCTGACAATTGCCTGATTTCGGCCTGAAAATCAACTAGCCCCAGTTTTCCCAGGACGCTTTTTATGCGGGCTTCATACGCCCATGCATTCTGACGGTCCATTTCGGCAATGGCTGCTTCCAGAGCCGGATTTCCTTCTTTCCATTTGAGTGCCTGCTCATATCTTGCAATGGCCCTGGTAACGGGGTTCTTTTCGTCTTCAAAAAGTACCTGCAGCACCTTGAGCGCCTCATCAAACACGGGTTCCTGCTCCAAATATCCGAGCCTGCGTTCCGGATGGTGACGTATGCTCCCTTCTTCGGGCACTTCCTTGCCGGCAATCAGATTCAAAAGGGTCGTTTTTCCGGCACCATTGGAAGCAATCAGAGCCATCTTCTGGCCATAGTTAATTCCAAGGTTGACTTTATCAAGGAGAAGCTTGTCTCCGTAATGCTTGGTGACCGATTCGAGGAGGACCATATTCATTCCGGCAAATTTAGCCGTAAACGGCAGAATCACTAAATTTCAGTCAGATTGCTTTCCGCTTCCCTGGGAGATGAATCTAAAAGTTAAATTGGCACCGGAATTAAGTATTTTAGCGAAATGAGCCTCGCATTGATTATCCTTATAGTGCTTTTGGGACTGGCCATTCTCTTTGTTGAGTTTTTCCTTGTTCCCGGAGGAGGACTTCTGGGCCTTTTGGGTGCGGCCATCATGGCAGGCGGTATATATCTGGCCTACCATTTTTTTGGCCGGGCTACAGGCCATGTTTTTGCCTTCGCTTCTCTGGCCGGCACACTGGGTATTCTCATTTTCGGTTTCAGAAGGATAGCCCGCCTCGGCTGGGCAGATAAAGAACAAATTGACTCCAGAGTCAATGAGGCCGAATTCGGTGATTTGAAAAAAGGAGACAGAGGCGTTGCCTTTGGCGACCTCAAGCCGGGAGGTGTTGCGCTCTTTGGTAAAAACAGAATTGAAGTGTTTTCGCAGGGTGACTTTATCCCGCGGGGCGCAAAGGTGGAGATTGTGAAGATGGAAGGGAATAAAATGTATGTAAAACTTGTAAAAGATTGATCTATGAACAATGAATCTGTCGTATTGATTTTAACCATTGCCGTTTTAATAGCGGTGCTGGTTATTCTTATCGTTTTCATGCGGGTCCTCGGATTATGGATTTCCGCTCAATTGTCCGGGGTGCGGATCAGTCTGATCCAGCTCATTTTCATGCGTTGGAGGAAAGTGCCGCCTTCCGTCATTGTCAAATCCCTGATTACAGCTACCAAAGCCGGAATTCCGCTGAGCAGAAATGAACTCGAAGCCCATTATCTGGCTGGGGGGAATGTGACTTCGGTTGTAAATGCCATGGTCTCGGCCGATAAGGCAAATATTGATCTTAACTTTAAGTCGGCATCGGCCATTGACCTGGCCGGAAGGGATGTATTCGAAGCTGTCCAACTTTCGGTCAATCCGAGGGTCATTGAGTCGCCTCCGGTGGTGGCGGTGGCCAAAGACGGCATTCAGTTGATTGCCAAGGCGCGCGTAACCGTCAGGGCCAATATCAAAAGACTGGTAGGAGGTGCCGGTGAAGAAACCATCCTGGCCAGAGTGGGAGAGGGCATCGTGACTTCTATCGGCTCGGCACTAAGCCACAAGGAGGTGCTGGAGAATCCGGACAAAATATCCAAAGTAGTGCTTGAGAAGGGCCTTGATTCCGGAACCGCTTTCGAGATACTCTCTATTGATATTGCCGATATTGACATCGGAAAGAATATTGGAGCCGAGTTGCAGATGGATCAGGCCAACGCGGATAAAAACATAGCCCAGGCCAAAGCCGAAGAAAGAAGGGCCATGGCTGTGGCCGAGGAGCAGGAAATGCGGGCCAAAGCCCAGGAAGCCCGGGCCAAGGTGATTGAAGCAGAGGCCGAAGTACCAAAAGCCATTGCCGAAGCTTTCCGCCAGGGACATCTCGGTGTGATGGATTATTATAAGTTTGAGAATATCAAAGCGGATACCTCCATGCGCGAAAGCATCTCGGAGGAAGAAAAGAACAAAGGCCGCAAACCGGGAGAAGCCAAATCCTGATCAACAGCGCGGCTCTTAAGTCGATTTGATGTCAGAAAATGACCGGATATAGTGGTCAGGGCAATATGTCTGCCCGCTTTGACGCTTAGCCGGACACAAAACGGACTATGTTAAAGCAAAAGATTTTGAGCATGCTGATTGCTGCCTGCCTTGCAAGCACGGGCTGTGCCCGGACACAGGGCCGGGATAAGGAATCGGCAAAAGAAAAGAAGCAAACGGTAATGAAAAGCAAAGAAGAATGGAAGCAGGAGCTGGATCCTGAAGTATATCACATTATGTGGGAAGGAGGCACCGAGCGTGCTTTTACGGGGAAATACTGGAGCCACAAAGGCGATGGACTTTACCTCTGCGCTTCATGCAAAGCGCCTCTTTTTGATTCCAAAACAAAGTTTAAGTCGGGAAGCGGATGGCCCAGCTTTTGGCAACCCATTGATTCCAATGCCATTGATCTGATATTGGATAAAAGCTTCGGCATGATCCGGGAAGAAGTAGTCTGCGCAAAATGTGGCGGGCATTTGGGTCATGTCTTCAACGATGGCCCTGAGCCTACGGGCCTTCGCTATTGCATCAACTCGGCATCCCTTGAGTTCAAATCACGTTGACCACGGCCGGAGGATGGCTTTGATTGGTTCTATCGTCTTATTCTTTTTCCTCTTTCTGCCGCTTGTCGTAGTTCAGAATAAAATCGGGGATTTGATCCGCACCCAGCCATTTGCCGATAATCTTCTTGTCTTTGTCAAGGATATAGATGGTAGGCGTTGCCTTGATGTCGTACTTGCTTCTGTAGTCATCCAGGCCGTCCAGGTCGATGGTGTTGATCCAGCCTTCGTCCGATAGTGACTTCTCGGCAATGAATTTTCGCCAGTGATTGTCCGTCAGTTCAAGGCTTACGGCAAGCACTTTTACTCCTTTGTCCCTGAGTTTCTCTTTCCAGCCTTTGTAGAGTTTGGGAATTTCTTTCCGGCAGTGGCCGCAATCGGCATCCCAAAAAGCAACTATTAAATAAGGTGCATCAATGCTGTACATGGAAATAATCTTGCCTTCCGGGTCCTGGCCTACAAAGTCGGGCGCTTTGTTTCCGATCAACAAAGGCTTGAGCGCCAGCGCATCATGTACGATCTTTTTGAGCTGGTCTTTGGATATCCAGGGCGCCTTGCCCTTCATATAATACTCCTCGGCCAGATAGACATACACCTTGTCCATGCCCATGATTTCTCTTTTCGCATAGCGATTGAGCATCCACGCCAGCGTATATTGATAGAGCACACTGTCGCCTTCCACTTTTTTCAGGATATATTCTGCCGAAGCTATTACCGAATCGGGCAGTTGGGGGGTCAGGTCTTTCATAAAGGTGACCAGCTTTTGATGATATACCGGTGTTCTGAGCAAGCCCGGGTCGCTGAAATCAAAGCCGTCAAAGTAATGGCTCTTGTAGTAGCGATACGGATAACTGGAATCGGCTTCTCCTGTCTCGGGGTCCACGGGAATCTCAGGGATTTCAGGTTCATCCAGAGCCATTAAGAACTTGGCGTAAAAAGTTTGCGGATAGTCTTTCTTTATTTCTGCCCGAAATGACCGTACTTCCGAGTCCAGTTTTTCCATTGTTTCTTTCAGTATGGCTGCACTGTCCGGATTTTCTTCTTTTATCTGCTGATAGCGGGCGCTGGCCTTTTCATAGGCTTCGCGTTTCGTCATGATATTTTTCATATCGCGGTAGAACAGGTCATTGTCCAGCGATCCGCTGACCTTCATATTCTCAACAAAATCGGGGGCGTGTGTTTCCAGTGTGAAATCCTGATCATCGGCAATGATAAATTCAAAATATTTCTCGCCCGGCACCACCAACAGATACATGCCGCGGTCAATGGGCTGGTCTCCCTTCATTTCAATGACTCCTTCAGAGTCGAATTCAAGTGTGTCTTTAATGTATTTTGAATTTCCCAGATGATAGGCCAGAATGGCAGTGGTATCTTTAAACTCGGGAATTTTGATTGTGATATGGTACCCCTCCTGGGCAGAGATCGTGACGGAGAGCAGGGTGACGGTCAACAAGAGGATCATTCTTTTCATTATCATCATCAAAATTGTTTTTGTTCCCCCAAAAATAATGACTGGGCTCCTAGTTAATGAATATCGGAACAGCCTTTGTTCGCAGAGAATTCATAAATAATTGTTAAATGTCGGGCTCCTTCTGAGTGGGCCAATGTATGCCTTCGGGCCGCTTGTCAGCCGAAGGCCGGATTTTTGAAGCTTTATCTTCCTGCAATTGCCCATTACTCTTTATTTTTAATCACCTCACTATGAAATGCGCAATACTGGATGATGCGAGCCCCGACCGACTGATCCTGGAACGATACTGCCAGCGGTCAGAGATATTTGATTCGGTTTATTCAACGGATAACCCGTCCGCATTTCTGGATTATCTTAAGAATCACCGGGTAGACCTGGTTTTTATTGATGTGCATCTGCCGCGGAAGAGCGGTTTCGAAATTATGCAGCAGCTTGACGAATCGCTTGCCGTGGTATTCATCAGTGCCGACCCGCTCAGTGCTGCTTCTGCCTTTGACCACGATGCGATTGATTTTTTGCTCAAACCGATCAGTTTTAAACGTTTTCAGCGATCGGTAGAGAAAGTGGCAGATTATCAATCGGCCCTGCAGGCCCTGCTCAACTCCGAAAACCGGGAGGAAGAACTCTTCATAAAAGTGAAAGGCTCCTATGTAAAAATCAACCTGGATGAATTGCTTTACATTCAGGCAAATGGCGATTATGTGCGTTTCGTTTTGGAAAATCAGGAATACATCATCCATTCCACGCTGAAAAATGCCCTCAGTGGCCTGCCTGAAAGAGACTTTATGAAAGTGCACCGGAGCTATGCCGTCAATCTGAACAAGGTAAGCGATGTCACTTCCAAATATGTGGAAGTGGGCGAGCAGCGCATTGCCGTCAGCAAGTCAAACCGCGAGCTTTTGAAGAATCGTCTGAATCTTTCTTAATAAAGCGACATATCGAACCTTCTTCTGTACTTGCGGGTCAGTTCGTGCGTTTTGCCCAGGAGATTAAACATGGCAATAACGGCCTTTCTCGCTCCTTCGTCATCATAATTTTTGTCCTCCAGTATAACTTCGATCATCTGCCCGAGTGCACGGTCCCAGTCTGCATTCCGGATGGCTTCAATGGCTTCCAGGTAAAGCTTTTTTACGGGTCTTTCCTCCAGGCTTCCGGGCTCCCGGCCCTTCATGAGCAAAGATGCAAGTGTAGTGACGGCATGGGCTTCTTCAAATAAAGGACTGTCTTCCCTGATGTCTTCAAGCAGTGAGAGGGCCTCCTCCGGCTTGCCCCTGTATATGGCGCGGGCCAGTGCCAGGCGGGCTTCTTTGTTTTTCGGATGGCGCTTGATGAATTCCCGAAGCCGCGGCAGGGCCACTTCCGGATTTCCGGTTTTTATTTCCTCCTGAATTTCATTCAGTTCTATTTTCTCTTCATTGGGAATGTGTTTTTCCAGCCAGTTCAAAAAAGAATTCTCGGGGATCACTCCGGTAAATTCATCCGCCACTTTGCCGTCCCTAAAAAGTTTGACTGCAGGAATTCCCCTGATTCCGTAGCGTGCCGACAAATCCGGATTTTCATCCACATTCACTTTCTTTAATACCCATTTGCCGTTGCTGTTTTCATAAGCGCGCTCCAGAATGGGCCCCAGCATCTTGCACGGACCACACCAGGGAGCCCAGAAATCAACAAGCACAGGCTTTTCTTCGCTTCGTTTAATAACTTCTTCCTCAAAGTTTATTACATCATACATAGGCCCGGCATTTTACTGAACTTATCAAAGGCATTTTAACTCCTGAAGAGGGCTTTTTGGTTTCAAAAAAATAAGAAAAAGCAGAATGAGCGGAAATGGGCTGTCAAAGCTTCATACATATCGCTTATCTGCGTCATTCAGAGGCATTCTTTTGCCACAGCGAAGTGTGCAAAAAAAGAAAGGGCGCCTTTAGGTTTTAAGAAAGGAAGTTTTACCTTTGCCCGAGTAATTTTTTGAGGGAATAAATGTTTGGAAGCATGGTAAAATCAACAGGCGGACACTCCGCTGCAATCAGCCCCGTTCTTAGACTCTCCTCATTCGCCATCATTCTGGCAAACTCCACATCACTATTTGCACAAAATGCAGACAATGCCTCCGGCAATTTAAGCCAATCCACCATTGTCGGTCTGATCGTGCTTGTACTGGCCATACTTACCTATGGTGTGCTGGTATTTGGCGACAGACTGCTGCAAGTGTCCATAAAGGAGATTGCCCTGGAAAAAGGAAAGCCGGCTGAGGAGATTCAGAAGAAATATTCATTGGTACCGCCTTTGATTCCGCACAGAGAAAAGGAACTGCGCAAGGTGATTAGCATTAAGAAAGGCTTTGATGTCTATATCAAAGGCCGGGCAGAAAAAAAAATAAGGGAACTGAAAAGTGCAAGCTATGCCGTCAAACCCATAGACTTTCCGGGTATCAGCCCGATTCCCAAATTGCTGGTAAAAGAAGGTGATCATGTGAAAGCCGGAGACCAGTTGTTTTTTGACAGACATCGGCCCGACATTAAATATGTAGCCCCCGTAAGCGGAGAAGTGGCTCAAATTATCCGGGGCGAAAAGCGCAAAGTGGAAGAAGTGGTTATCCTGGCTGATAACAAACTGGAATACAGAGATTTCGGCAAGGCGGACCCGAAATCCTTAAGCAGAAAAGCCATTGTAGAAAAGCTCATTGAAAGCGGCACATGGCCTTTTCTTGTTCAACGGCCCTATGGCATAGTTCCCAATCCGGCCGATGAACCCAAGATGATCTATATCTCAGCCTTCAATACAGCTCCTCTTGCTCCGGATTATGACTTTATCATGCAGGGGCAGGATGCACTTTTCCAAAAAGGAATTGACGTACTGAATCAACTCTGCGCAGGCAAGGTGCATATCGGCCTGAATGCGAAAAAGACCCATGCCAGTGTGTTTACGGGCGTTGAAGGTGCCACGTTCCATTGGTTTGAAGGCCCGCATCCGACAGGCAACTCAGGCATTCAAATTCATCATATCGATCCGATCAAAAAAGACGAGGTGGTCTGGACGATCAAGCCGCTCGATGTGCTCACCATTGGGCGCCTCTTTGAAGAAGGGCGCTACAATGCCGAAAGAGTGGTGGCTCTTGCCGGCTGCGAGGTGAAAGAACCCCAATACTACCGTACGATACAGGGAGCCTCTATCGAGAATATGGTAAAAGAGAATTTGCTCAACGATCATGTGCGCTACATCAGCGGAGATGTGTACACCGGAAAGAAAATTGAAGCCAACGGACATATCGGTTTTTCGGATGATCTGGTGACGGTGATTCTCGAAGGCGACCAATATGAGATCTTCGGTTGGCTTTTGCCCTCTTATCCGCGGCCATCGGTTTCGCCCACATTTCTTTCCTATTTCTTCCAGGGCGAAGAGTTGGAGGTCAATACAAATATGCATGGCGAAGAGCGGCCTTTCGTGGTAACCGGCCTCTACGAACAACTCTTGCCCATCGATACCTATCCCCTGCATTTGTTTAAGGCCATCCTTACGGAAGATTTTGAACGGATGGAGGGCCTGGGAATTTATGAACTGCTCGAAGAAGATGTGGCACTTTGTGAATTTGCCTGCCCTTCGAAGTCGCCTCTGCAAAAGATTATGCGGCAGGGATTGGATATGGTAAGAGAGGGATAAAAATTAATTAACAAACGAAGAAGCATAGAGATGAAGAAATTATTAAGGCAATTCTTCGATAACATGGAGCCGAAAGCGAGGAAGAATAAGTACCTGTATACCACCTTCCAGGCCTTCCATACCTTCCTGTTTGTTCCCAATCATGTAACCCGAAACGGTTCGCACATACGGGATGGCATGGATATCAAGCGACTGATGGTACATGTGGTCATTGCCATGCAACTGGCATTGCTTTTCGGCATGTACAACATCGGCCACTGGCATTATGCGGCTTATGGCGAGTATACGGGATTGGCCGAGGGCATCATCCCCAAGTTCTTATTTGGCTTCTTCCAATTGCTGCCGGTCATCATAGTAGCCCATGCGGTGGGGCTGGGGATCGAATTCTTCTTTGCCGCCAACCGGGGTGGGGAAGTGGAGGAAGGTTTCCTTGTCACGGGGATGCTGATTCCATTGATTATGCCTCCCGACCTTCCCTTGTGGATGACTGCGTTAGCCACTGCATTTGCCGTTATATTGGCCAAAGAGGCATTCGGAGGTACGGGACAAAACATACTAAACGTGGCACTGGCTTCCCGGGTCTTTGTCTTTTTTGCTTATCCCACATTTATCTCGGGCGATACCTGCTGGATTACCTGGGATACCAACATCCTGCACCGGCTCTTTGGTCTGGGAGCCAAAGTGGCGGAATACGGACCGGAATCAAGTGCCGTGGTACAGGGGTTCTCCGGGGCCACCCCGCTGGGCCTGGCTGCAAGCGGACTTCAGACCGGGGAAAAAACCCTGCAGGGCCTCGATGCCATCACACATCAGTTCAGCTGGTGGGAAATGTTCTTTGGTTTTATCCCGGGCTCTGTAGGTGAAACGAGTGCTTTTCTGATCATATTGGGAGCCGTCTTACTGCTTGTGACCCGCATTGCAAGTTGGCGCATTATGCTGTCTATGTTTGCCGGAGCCGTATTTGTAGGCCTTGTTTTTAACTTTATGGGACTCAACCCGTTTCTGCAGATACCGTGGTACTATCAACTGGTGATGGGATCCTTCTTCTTTGCCATGGCATTTATGGCAACCGACCCGGTCACTGCGGCACATACCAATCAGGGAAAAATCGTGTACGGGTTTATGATCGGTGTAATGGGTATGATAATCAGAGTGCTCAACCCGGCCTATCCGGAAGGATGGATGCTGGCCATTCTCCTGATGAATGTGTTTGCACCCACCTTTGATCACATCTTCATTCAAAAGAACATCAAAAAACGATTGGCACGTGGATAAGAACAGCAATTTATACCTGATAAGTTATGCGGCAATTATGACCATTATTGTAGCGGTGTTGCTTTCGGCCATCTCGGAAGTGCTGAAAGCACCCCAGCAAAAAAACGAATTGCTCGCTCAAAAGAACGATATTCTCAAATCGGTGGGCATGGATACGGTACCGGATATTGAAACCTTCTATGCCGAGAACATTGAGGGCATAGTTATCAATAATAAAGGGGATATCTTAGAAGGTCTGGATCCGCTTTCGGTCAATCTGAAAGTGGAGGCTTCCAAAAAAGACCCGGCAAGCAGAAATTATCCGCTCTTTATTTTCAACAATCCGGCCGGCAGCAAAAATTATATCGTTCCGGTCCGGGGATTTGGACTCTGGGGGGCCATATGGGGATATGTGGCTTTGGAAGAAGACCTGAACACGATTAAAGGGGTTGCTTTTGATCATGAAAGCGAAACTCCGGGTCTGGGAGGAGAAATTAAGACCGATTGGTTTCAAAATCAATTTGTAGGGAAAAGGATATTTGATAAGAATGAGCAGTTTGTCGGTATCATCGTGAAAAAAGGACGCATCGATGATCCAAACCATGAAGTGAAATCCATTTCCGGTGCTACTCTGACTTGCAACGGAGTGACGGAAATGCTTAGAGACGGACTCAAAGCTTACCTGCCCTACTTTGAAAAACTGAAAAAAACTTCCTGATATGAGCGAAGAACTAAAAACAGCAGAAAGTCTGCCCAAACAGGGATGGCTTTCAAAAAAGCAGAAAAGACTTTTATTTGACCCGCTGGATGACAACAACCCCATCACGGTACAGGTGTTGGGTATTTGCTCTGCCCTGGCAGTCACCACTCAAATCAAACCGGCCTTCGTAATGGCTATTTCCGTGATTTTTGTCGTGGCATTCTCTAATTTAATTACCTCCTTGCTGAGAAACACCATCCCTTCGAAGATCCGAATGATCGTACAGCTTATGATTATCGCCACATTGGTGACTATTGTAGATCAGGTACTGCATGCATTCAGCTACAGTGTTTATAAAGAATTGACGGTATTTGTAGGCCTGATTATCACCAATTGTATTGTAATGGGACGCCTTGAAGCATTTGCCATGGCCAATAAACCGATGGATTCTTTCCTTGACGGCATTGGCAATGGCCTCGGATATGGGGCGATTCTAATCATTGTCTCTTTCTTCAGAGAATTTTTCGGCAGTGGAACGGTTCTCGGCAATAACCTCATTGAGCCCCTGGGCCTTTATGAGATAGGCTATGTAAACAACGGGGTAATGCTCACACCGGCTGCGGCCATGTTTATCATTGGAGTCCTTATATGGATTCAAAGAAGCAGAAACAAAAAATTGATTGATATCTCCTAAAATTGCGTCCAATGGATTATCTGAATTTATTTATAAAATCGGCTTTTATTGAGAATATGGTCCTGGCATATTTCCTGGGCATGTGTTCTTACCTGGCCGTCTCTAAGACAGTAAAAACCGCCTTCGGACTGGGTATGGCTGTCATCTTTGTTCTGGGAATTACGGTTCCTATGAACTGGGCCATCGAAACCTATTTCCTCAAGCCTACGGGAATATTCGGTGTGGACCTGACTTTCCTTAAATTTATCGTCTTCATATCCGTTATTGCATCGATGGTTCAACTGGTAGAAATGGTGGTTGAGAAATTCTTCCCGCCCCTATATACGGCCCTTGGAATCTTCCTTCCTCTCATTACGGTCAACTGTTCCATTTTGGGAGGTGCCCTTTTTATGAGCAATAGAGAATATACCTTTGGCGAATCGGTGGTTTTCGGCCTCGGAGCCGGATTTGGCTTCTTTATCGCAATTGTTGCCCTGGCATCTATCAGGGAACGAATCCGCTACAGTAAAATACCTGCTCCGCTACGCGGCTTGGGTATTGCCTTTATCATTACGGGTCTCATGGGACTGGCATTTATGGGTTTTATGGGCATAAAATTGTAAACTAAATAAATACCAAAGGGAATGACTTTATTAGCAGTCAATTACAGCGTAATCATTTTCAGTGTACTGGCCTCGCTGATCATTATATTCTTCCTGACGGCTTTGCTTGTCTATGCCAAGACAAAGCTGGTGCCTTCGGGAAAAGTGAAAATCATTATTAACGGGCAGGAAGACGAACCGGTGGAAGTAGATCCCGGCTCGAATTTGCTTGTGGCACTTTCCAATGAAAATATTTTTCTCCCCTCGGCCTGTGGAGGCGGGGGCACCTGTGCACAGTGCAAATGCCAGGTGATCGAAGGGGGAGGAGATATCCTTCCGACAGAAGTAGGACATTTTACAAGAAAAGAGATTGCAGATCACTGGAGGCTGGCCTGCCAGGTAAAGGTGAGGCAGGACATGAAAATACAGGTGCCTGAGGAAGTTTTTGGTATAAAGAAGTGGGAGTGCGAGGTCATATCAAATCACAATGTGGCCACTTTTATCAAAGAATTTGTAGTCCGTCTTCCCGATGGCGAACACCTTGATTTTGAACCCGGTGGATATATTCAAATTGATGTGCCACCCATCGTGGTTAACTACAAAGACATTGATGTCGAAGAGGAATTCAGGGAAGATTGGGACAAGTTCAATATGTGGGACCTTGTCATGGTTAACGATGAACCCATATTCAGGGCCTATTCCATGGCCAACTATCCGGCCGAAGGCGATATTATCATGCTTAATATCCGTATTGCCACACCACCTTGGGACAGGAAGAAAAACAAGTTTATGGATGTCAATCCCGGAATTTGTTCTTCCTATGTCTTCTCTCGTAAGCCGGGCGATATAGTTACCATATCGGGACCCTACGGGGAATTCTTCATCAAACCATCCAACCGCGAGATGATTTATATCGGAGGAGGGGCAGGCATGGCGCCCCTTCGCTCTCATATTTTCCACCTCTTTAAAACCGAAAAGACAAAACGCAAAGTCTCCTATTGGTACGGAGCACGTTCGCTTCGTGAACTCTTTTATACCGAACAATTCCGGGAAATAGAAAAGGAATTCCCGAATTTTAAATACCATATTGCATTGTCCGAGCCATTGCCCGAAGACAATTGGAACGGACCGGTCGGCTTTATTCATCAGGTAGTGCTCGAAAATTACCTGAAGAATCATCCCGAACCCGAAGAGTGCGAATATTATATGTGCGGGCCTCCCCAAATGCTTGCCGCTGTGCTGAATATGCTTGACGAGCTGGGTGTGCCCGATGAGAATATCGCATTTGATGACTTCGGAGTCTGATGTGAAACATATATTTTATAAGCGAAAGCCTGCACTTTGTGTGGGTTTTCGTTTTTTAATTACAAGATTCGGATCAATGAAACAAATTCTATCACTCTGCCTCATGATTGCGGGCCTTATTACCTCTGCCTGTCATTCATCCGGAAGCGGAAAGAGCAAAGAAATTGTAAGTCTGGAAGGGCAAACCATGGGCACAGAGCTTCAGGTGCAGTACATAGATTCTTTGCAGCGGGATTTCTCACATGAGCTGGATTCGATTTTGATAGAGGTGAACAATTCAATGTCAACCTATATCCCCAATTCCCTGATAAGCATCTTCAACAGGATGGATACTGCCGGTACACTCGAGGTGGATCGCCACTTTTACAGGGTGTTGCTGATTGCCAAAAAAGTTCATCGCGAAAGCAATGGCGCATTTAATCCGGCCCTTTATCCGCTTATCCGCTACTGGGGATTTTCAGGCGGCAGCGCCCCTGATCATATAGACAGCTCAAAAGTCGATTCGGTCTTGAAAATTTGCAACTTTGATCTGATTAGCGGAACCATGGCTGTGAGCGGGGAAGGGGATACCAGCTATTATGTTTCGAAGCAGGATGGCCGGGCTCAGTTGGATTTTGGGGCCATTGCCAAAGGGTATGGCGTGGATGCCGTCCACGATTTGCTCAAAAGCAGGGGGATCCGTTCCCTCATGGTGGATATCGGGGGCGAAGTTCGCTGCAGCGGACGCTATACCGATGGAAAAGCCTGGCGCATCGGTATCGAAGACCCGGTAAAAAGTACGATTAATTCAAGAAAGGCTACACGGGTCATTTCGCTTTTCAATAAGGCCATTGCGACATCCGGAAATTATCGCAATTTCAGAATTGTCAATGGGCGAAAAATGGTGCATACCATCAATCCGGCAAATGGATATCCGGAGATGAACTCGCTATTGAGTGCATCAATCGTAACAGATGACTGTACGCATGCCGATGCATACGCGACATCCTGCATGGTGCTGGGACTTGAAGATGCCGGGAAACTGATATCGGATAATCCTCAGATGGAGGGGATGCTTATTTACGGCATAGAAGAAGGAAAACTGGAATACTGGAGCAGTCCCGGTTTTCAGGAGATCACGGTAAAAGATTAAATCTTGCCCGTTTCAATAATAGGAAGGTCATTGCCATCGGCTTTGCATTCTTCAGCGGGATTCGTGCTTCCGCAAACAGAACATTGCCCGAGTTCATCCTGCAAATATGGATTGTTGCTCGAGCAGGTGCCGTTAAACTTGCCGTCTTTCTGAAATATGATTTTCACTGCGAAACCGGCCACGGCCAAACCTATAAGTGCAATAGCCAGCAAAAGTGTTGTTAACATGGAATTAAATTTATTTTTTACTACTTAAATAACCACTTATTCAACTACAAGGTTCATGAAAGCAAAGTTACAGGCATTTGAACGAATTTTAACCATAATGGACGAGCTTAGATCGCAATGTCCATGGGATAAAAAGCAAAGCATCGAATCGCTTCGCAAGCTGACCATAGAGGAAGTTTACGAACTGGCGGATGCCATTTCGAAGGGGGACATGGAGGAGTTGAAAGAGGAGCTGGGAGACGTGATGCTGCACATTGTTTTTTATGCGAAGATTGCCGAGGAAAAAGGAGCCTTTGACATAGCCGATGTGATCAATGAGGAGTGTGAAAAACTGATTGAAAGACATCCCCATATTTACGGAGATGTTGTTGCAAAAGACGAAGCCACGGTGAAGCGAAATTGGGAAGAAATCAAGCTGAAGAGCGGCAAAAAATCAGTACTGCAGGGTGTCCCCGACTCATTGCCTGCCATGATAAAAGCCCTCAGGATGCAGGAAAAAGCAGGGCAGGTGGGTTTTGAGTGGGAAAAGACGGAAGAAGTGTGGGAGAAGGTGAAAGAGGAGATGGCGGAATTGCAGGATCATGTCGCCAATCCCGGAGCTCCTAAAGAAGCTCTTGAAGAGGAATTTGGAGATTTGCTTTTTGCTTTGATCAACTATGCCCGTTTTCTCGACATTGATCCCGAACTCGCGCTTGCAAGAACAAATCACAAATTCAAAACTCGCTTTGAGTATATTGAGCGCATCGCTGAAAAGAATGAGCGCAGTACCAGCGATATGAGCCTTGTGGAAATGGACCGGATATGGAACGAGGCCAAGGAACTGGAAAGAAAAATGAAAAAATAAAAATATGAATACGGATTTAAAATCCATTCCCGCAGATTTCTCCCCTGATTCCGCTGTGTGGATATATCAGTCGGACAGGCCTTTGACCGAGCGTGAAACCCGGATGATACGGGAGCTTATCCGTCAATTTACGATTCGCTGGACCGCGCATAATGTCGATCTGAAAGCATGGGGTGATGTTTTTTACCAACGTTTTATAGTACTTGCTGTTGACAACTCCGTAGCCCCGGCCAGCGGCTGCTCTATCGATAAATCGGTACATTTTTTAAAAGAACTGGAAGCGCATTTCGGCATTCATCTTTTTGACCGTCTTCTTCTTCCGTATTTCAATGAAGGCGCAATCACCGGCATTCATAAGTCGGAGATCAAAGCAGCACTCGATGAAGGGGCCCTCTCAGGGGAGACGCTTGTTTTTGATCATACGGTTCGGAGCTTGCAAGAGCTGAAAGAAACTTGGATAAGGCCGCTCAAAGACTCATGGGCGAGATATCTGCTTCCGGCCCGCTGATTACTTTTCGTCAAAAAACCGGATATAGCCATTGATATTCCGGTAGGCTTGGTTGATCAGTTTTTTGTCAAAAAAATCCGGATTCAGATCATATCCGATCTGATTCCGCATCTCCTGATAATCCGGGTGGGCTGTGTCAGCCATAATTCGTTTTATTTTTCTGTAAGCCCGCGGTCCCCCGCAATTCTCGGGGGGGCGGTTGTATTCCCCATCTACGCACAATGGGCAGTCGAGTCCTTTTTTCTTTCGCAGGACTTTTTCTACAAGCAGTTCGTGCTGCCAATAATCCTTAAAGTCATAAATATATTCCAGGCGCTCTCCCACACCGGCTATACAGTCCTGGAGGCAAACTTCCCGGGATGAAATCACTTCATGATGTGCGTATTTATCCTGAAAGAAAGGCAGACTGAGATAATACCCTTCGTAGTGAAACTCATAGAGCTGTCTGTTCTCCCATCCGAAAGCAATCTGAATAATGTGATGCAATTCATGGAAACTTGAATCGGCCCGCACAACAATGCGCCTCCAAGGCTGGGGAACGACCATTCTCAGCTTGATGCAGATTTGGAAAAAGACCTTGTCCATGTGTAGGATACGAGTTAATTCTAACGGGAAATTCCTGTATTTTTACTAATTAGTCAAAAAAATCCGCATTTATTTTGCGTTGAAAGTGCTTAAAAGCAAAGTTTTGAATGCCTTAACGCATGTTGTCTCATTAATACACTTATCCCGAGAAGTCGTGAAGCATTGCCGAATATTCTTGTTTCTGCTCCTATTGATAATCAGTGGTCAAAGGCTGGAAAGTCAAATTGCCGGTAATAATCGCTTTAATCAATGGTATTTTGGGGATGAATGGATCCTTGACTTTAACTACAACCCTCCGCTTCATACCAAAGGCTCAGCAATGAGCAGCTTCGAAGGTTCGGCCTCTATTGCCGATCAAAACGGCAATCTCCTTTTTTATACGAACGGAGAAAAAATCTGGAACCGAAATAACCAGGTGATGCCCAATGGCAGCGGATTGTTGGGAGACGAGGCAGCGGCCATGCCCGCAATCATTGTTCCGGTAATCGGAAACCGTAATAAATACTACGTCTTTACAACAGACGGCTCAACCACAGACCCCGGTAATGGCCCGCTGGGTCGTTTTGACGGCCTTCATTATTCCATTGTTGATATGGAACTCAACGGGGGACTCGGAGATGTGGTGCCGGGAGCCAAGAACGTGTATATGGTGGATTCCACTACCGAGCGAATCATTGCCATGGATGGCGCCAACAACCGCGAGTACTGGGTCATCACACAGTTGCATGCCTCCAGGGTTTACTATGCCTATAAGGTGGATTGCAACGGAGTGAGCCAAACCCCGGTTATCTCAAATGTGGGATTGCCGTTGATTCAGCTTTTCTTCGGAATTGAGTCATACGGATATATGAAGCCCAACCATGCCGGAACCATGGTGGCATCCGTTGTAAGCGATCCGGCATTTTCGGGTCTGGTACAGCGCATTCAATTGATGGATTTTGACCCGTTGACCGGTACTTTCTCTAATCCCAGGCTGATATCAGGTACGGCCAATGCGTACTACGGCATCGAGTTTTCACCTAACGATTCCGTGCTTTACGTGGGCGATTTTGTTGGAAAAAAGATTCTTAATTACCAGGTGTATGCGCCCAATGTGCAAGCGACCGAGCAGGTCGTACACTCCTATTCGGGATTTGGATTTGATGTGGGGGCCATGCAACTGGCGCCCAATGGGAAAATATACATCCGAAGAACGGGCAAACTCGATCATATAGCCGACCCCGATAATTACAGCAATCCTGGTTTTCAGGCCGATGTGGTGAATTTGATCAGTCCGCCCTTTTTTATTGCAACGGGCTTGCCGACCTTTTTCGATATCTGGCCACCGGAGCTGACCCTCCCTGATACCACCATTTGCTGGGGCGACAGCATCAATCTGGGCGTGAATGTCCTTCCCGGTTTCAGCTATACATGGCACCCCGGCACCTGGCTCTCCGATTCCACCATCCCCGATCCTCTGGCCTATCCGCGCAGCGATATCGAATATATGGTAGTGGCTTCCAATGGTTTTTGTTTTGATACGGCCAAATTCAATGTAAAAGTGCTGGGTGATTCGCTTTATATACAATCTTCAACCGGCACTTTTGACTGGTGCCCCACACAAGCCATGGAGCTAAGTGTTACCAGTGGAGATTGCCTGCAATGGATTGTGAACGGCTCTGCAGATCCGGCTGACACCCTGAACAGCATCACCGTTACGGAAACAGGGCTGTACAGAGCTGCCGTAATAAACCCCTGCGGGAGAATAGACACGGTGGAGGCCACGGTCTATGTCACGCCTCCCGTGGCCGTCACCAATCCGCTTGACAGCATCAGAATATGTCCCGGAGAAAAACAGATGCTCATAGGCGCAGGGGGGCAGGTTATTCGCTGGAAATATAACGGCAAAGTAATACCGGGAGAAAATAAAGTGTACATTTTTGCAGAGAAAGCGGGCACCTATGAGATTGTTGTGAGCGATACCTGCAATCTTCTTGATTCCGCAGAGATTGTCCTCCGGTATTTCTCCAAACCAACGGCTGTTTTCAATGTCAACGACTCTCTTTGGCTCTGTCCGGGCAGCGATACCGTGATAATTGCAGGAGGCGGCATGGTGATTGACTGGCTGAAGGATGGATTGTCTATGGGTTTGACCGACAGTGCATTGTTCGTAAATCAAGGGGGGGCTTACAGTGTCATAATAAGCAATAGCAGGGGCTGCCTGGATACGGGGACGGTATTTGTGACCTATCTGTCTCCGGCCACCCGGCTCATAGCCGAAAGAGATACCGGCATTTGCCGGGGCGATACACTGCGCTTGCACGCCCCGGGTGGGGGAGTTCAGAGCTGGAGCCCCGCAGCACTCTTCGATTGCGATACCTGCCAGTCAGCAGTAGTTTCGCCCCTTAAGGATACAATGATAAAATTGCGATATACAGCCGGATCAGGATGTACTTTCGAAGACAGTATTCAAATCTCCGTGCTCGACTTGCCGCTTCTTTCTGTTTCAGCAGATATCGGGCTCTGTCCGGGCGACTCTGCCTTGCTCAGTGTCAGCGGGGCCCTCTCTTATCAATGGAGTTCCCCGGCAGGCCTCTCATGCGACAGCTGTTCAACGACCCGGATATTCCCGGTGCAGAGCGAAACGGTATGGGTAACAGGGTGGGGGAGCAATGGCTGCCCCTCATCCGATAGCATACGGGTCACCGTATATCCCCGACCTCAGCTGTCCTTGCAGGGGCCTGATACGGTCTGTTTCAGGGAGCTTGTGCAATGGAGTGCAAGCGGTGCCGACTCCTTCGTATGGAGCGGAAACGGATTGTCCTGCATGGATTGCCCCGATCCGCTGTGGACCGCAAAAAGTACGGAAACGATTGAAGTGATAGGCATAAACAATACGGGATGCCGTGATACCTTATTTCACCCGGTCTTTGTATTTGCCCCGGGCAGTATAAAAATTACGGGTGACAGCACGCTCTGCCCGGGTGACAGCAGCCTTTTGCGCCTCTCCAGCCTGGCTCCGATGTCACAGATCAGCTGGTCGCCCCAGGGTATTCTCGATTGCGTGAACTGCGACAGTGCAAAAGCCTTTCCCCTGACCGACACCCTCATAACGGTGGCAGCCGTCACCGCTGATGCTTGTCAGATTTCAGACACTTTCAGAATACACATTTTGCCATTGCCGGAGGTGCAGGCCGCTCCGGATACTACTTTATGCGAGGGGTCTATTCTCTCTCTCTCGGCTTCCGGTGCCGATCAATATCGCTGGCAATCTGCACATGCCCTCTCTTGTATGAGCTGCCCGCAAAGCCAGCTAAGAGCAGTGTTCAGTGAAGACATTATATTGTTTGGCACTGACCTGCAGGGCTGTACGGGAACGGATACGCTGAGGCTTCAGGTTCTTCCGGCTCCTGCTATTCTCTTTGCAGGAGATACGGCCGTTTGTCCGGGTGATACCTTTTCTGTTCAGGCAACAGGCCTGAGCAGCTATCAGTGGTCGGGGCCCTATGCCTTTGATTGCGATACTTGTCCGAATGTCCGCTTTACCGCATCCGCAGCGGCCAGCATTTATCTGAGTGGTTTGGGAAGCAATTCCTGTCCCGGCCTCGATTCGCTCCGGGTACGTATCCTTCCGCCATCCATGGTACTTTTTGCGGCTGACACGTCCATATGCTATGGCGACAGCAGCCGGATTGCATTGAGTGGAGTGCAAGCGGTTCACTGGACAGCAGCTGCGCAGATCTCCTGCGATACATGCCTTTCGACAGCCGTCTATCCGGATAAATCAATAACACTCTACAGCAATTATCTTGCTTTGAATCAATGCCTCTATAGCGATTCCGTCCGGATCGAAGTGCATGCCCGGCCGAAGATCAGTTTTCAGCCGGCATCGCTTGCAATCTGCCGGGGCGAGCCAGCGGAAATTCGGGCATTCAGTGATATCAATGCCTCTTTCAGGTGGTCTTCCGCAGGCTTGAATGTCTGTGATACCTGTCCGTCAATCCTTTTTCAGCCGGATGCAAGTCTTTGGATCTATCTTACGGCATCTTCCGATTTCCTTTGTGAGACAGAGGACAGTATTTTCGTTGATGTCCACCCTCTTCCTGAGCAGTTTATAGCATCAAAAGACAGCATCTGCCCCGATGAACCCTTCACACTAAAAGCCAATGCCGCTTACACATTGTATTGGAGCGGAGATCCCGCTTTGTCATGCAATCAGTGCGACAGCCCCGTAATCAGGATCAATGAGCCCGTCACGATCATCGCGCTGGCACGCGACAGCCTGGGATGTGAAGGGGGGGATACCGTGCTTCTGATTCCTTTTCAGAAGGCCGGGTTGTTCGCAGCTCCGGACACAAGCATTTGCGAAAATGACAGCATCAGGGTGCATGCCTTGAATCACGTGAACTACTTATGGTATCCGGCCCCGTGGTTTGATGATCCTTCATCGGCTTCCCCATTGGCATTTCCTGATGACAGCAGCTGGTTGTATGTCCGGGCAACAGATGCGCATTCCTGCAGCAGCATCGATTCGATTTTCATAGCCGTTTCTCCGGCTCCTCAGGCTTTTGCCGGAGAAGATACAAGTATTTTCAAAGGGATGCCCATATGGCTTAGCGGCAGCGGGGGAGTGACCTATCTCTGGCGGCCTCGCAATCAGTTTAATGATCCTGCGCAAAAGGAAGTTCTTGCCTTTCCGCCTCCTGGCGAAAACATCTATATCCTGGAAGTGAAAAACGAAACAGGCTGCCGGGGATTTGATTCCGTTCTCGTGAAGGTGCTCATCCCCGAGGAACTTCGTGTACCCAATGCCTTCACGCCCAACGGTGACGGAGTAAACGATCTCTTTTATCTACCCAATCTTCGTTACTATCAATTAATATCTATCGAGGTATACAACCGCTGGGGTATTATGGTCTATTCATCAACTGAGAACGAAGGCTGGGACGGCCGTTATGCCGGCATCAGACAGGCTGCCGGCACCTATATTTATGTTATCCGTCTGATAGAACCGGGTGGCAAAGAAGTGATACGCAGGGGAAATGTGACCCTGCTACGCTGATTAATTTCGGGCCGGCTCCAGTTTATAGTGGTGCTCGGGTTTGTATTCAAGCGCCCACAACCAGATCGGCCAAACGAAAATGCCCCCCACGATGGCTCCTACATTGGGCACCTCATCACGGCTGAAATAGTTTGTCATTTCTTTGTATCCTTCCTTTTTGATGCGGACTACGTTGTTGCTGAAAATAATCCTTTTGTCTTCATAAGTCACGGGTGATTGCCCCAGATATTCTTCATTGACATAGACTTCGGCACCCGGAGGGTCGGTTGTAATGAGCGTAGTGCTTGCACAGGAACTCAAGAAAGCAATGAGAATAATTCCGAGAGAAACCAATACCGTTTTTGTGTTATTTCTGATCATGGGTTTAAGTTTTTTAATGTTATACATATATCAGTTGCAAAGATATTATAATAATCGTGCCATTCAAGCTCTATAAGGGCTCGAAGTGAGCCGTAAAATGTCTTAAAAACGCGGGTTCTTTAACAATCCTGTATCCTCTTGTGTTCTCCTTACCGGCTATGATGTCATCCATGACTTCAATCACGTAGTCAATGTGGCTTTGCGTGTAAACTCTTCTCGGGATGGCCAACCGTACAAGTTCTTTCGGAGCCGGGTGAAAGCCCTGCTCATCATGCCTGCCAAACATCACGGATCCTATTTCCACACCCCGGATTCCTCCTTTGATGTAGAGTTCTATAGCCAGTGATTGTCCCGGAAATTGTTCGGGCGGAATGTGGGGATAAAATTTTCCGGCATCGAGATAAACGGCATGCCCGCCAATAGGCCAGATCACGGGTACACCTTTCTCTTTGAGTTTTTCGCCCAAATAGGTGGTGGATCGTATTCGGTACTTGAGATAATCGGCCCGGAAGACCTCTTTCAAGCCCTGTGCGATGGCTTCCATATCCCGGCCCGAGAGGCCTCCGTAAGTTGTAAATCCTTCGGTAATGATAAGCAGGTTTTGGCAGGCCTCCGCCAAGGCTTTGTCTTTCAGAGCAAGAAAGCCACCGATATTGACCAGGGCATCTTTTTTTGCACTCATAATACAGCCATCCGCCAGGCGAAACATTTCCTTGGCAATGTCACGAAAGTCACGCTTTGCATATTCTTCTTCACGATCGTGGATAAAATACGCATTCTCGGCAATGCGGCAGGCATCCAGTATAAAACGGACACCATGTTTTATGCAAAGTGCTTTAACAGCACGGGCATTGTGCATGCTTACGGGCTGTCCGCCACCGCTGTTGTTTGTCACGGTAAGTATCACGGCACCGATTGCCTCACTGCCATATTTCCGGATCACTTTTTCAGCGGCCTCTATATCCAGATCGCCTTTGAAGGGATAGTACATGGCCGAATCTGCATTGGAAGGGTGGGGGCAGTCGATGGCCGTGGCACCCGTAAACTCAATATTGGCCCGGGTCGTGTCAAAGTGGGTATTGCTGATAAAAACCTTTCCTTTACCACCCAGGTAACCGTAGAGGATGCGCTCGGCAGCCCGGCCCTGATGAGTCGGTAGGATATGGGGATAGCCTGTCAGGTCATGAATTTCTTCCCGCATGCGGTGCCAGCTCCGGGCACCGGCATAAGACTCATCGCCTCGCATCATACCGGCCCACTGCTCGGCACTCATGGCTGAGGTTCCGCTGTCGGTAAGGAAATCAATCAGGACTTCGTCTGAGTTCAGGAGAAAAAGATTGTAATGTGCTTTGCGAATATACTCCTTTCGTTGCTCCTCCGAGGTGGCCCGGATGGGTTCCACCATCTTAATTCGAAAGGGCTCAATTATTGTTTTTGCCGGCATTTTCATTCTTATTTTGCATCGAAAGTAAGATGCCGGTTCGGCAAAGAGAATGATCTTTGTCAGTATCCGCTTTCCGGTTCAAATCAATGCAGACGAATAAATGTACTGCTGACCAGCTCACCGGGCCATTCCAGCGAAATAAAATATATCCCGGGACGGAGCTTCGATATATTAAGCCATCCGTCTCGTAGCCGATTTGCAGGTTCCAGTATTTCTTCGCGGCCCCATACATTGACCACTCTTATTCTTTCCGGGGCTTTGTTCGCATCGTATTCGAGATGAATGTAATCGCCCGATACGGGATTGGGATACAAGTTGAATTTAAATTCCTTTTCCGCTCCGCGTTTTTCAAATCCGAGCGGCAGAGATCGCAGCCGGACATTGTCAAGGTAAGCATTGTCGCCTTTACCGGTATCCACCGCGTCATTGTCCGCTATCAGATTGCGCGATTCGAAACAGAGCGTAAACATTTTTCCCGCAAAGGTGTCCATGGGCAGGGCAATGGTTCGGAAGGTATCATCCACATGGGTCCTGGGCAGGTAGGTGGGGCTGATCTGCTTGCCATCTGCCGTTACCCTGAATGCACTGGCGTAAGGCAGGTCTTTGAACACCAGTTGCATATGAGCAGGAGAATAAGTCTGTTTTAAGTCAAACTGAAGATCAAAGGGCTCCCGATATTGGGATGCATCCACACATATGCAGGCTTTGGCCGAAAAGCGTTCGTTTAGGTTCCAGATATTAGTGGAATCGGGTTCCGTATATCCGTGCCGGTTCTCAAAAACTTTTCCTCCGGTAAAGAAAAGCCCGTAGAGGCCTTTATTCCTGGCACTGCCCCGGATGCTCACACCGGCATTTCTTCCGCTGCTGAATACCAGAGAATCCCCGCTCTTTATGTAATCTTCAAATGAGATCGTGGCCGGAATCTGATAGATCATGCTTCGTTTCAGGCTTAATTCTTCCCGGTTATTATCAGCATTTTGATCATCCGGCCATAAGACTCCTGCTTCTACTGTATAGCTGCCTACTTCTGATATGGGCAGCGGTTTACGGAAAGTAAAATATTTGTTCTGGCCCGGATATAAGGCCTTGCTTATCGAAACGGTATCAAAAATGGAATCACCGTTTATCATAAAGTATACGGGAACCATGGCAGCAGGGAAGGAGTCACATCCTTCGTATTCGAGAACAATGCGGAGATACTCAGGTGTCGAAGCGTCTAAACAACGCTCGGTCTCACTTTCAATCTGAAGCAGCCCGATATCCGTACTTTGTCGTTCGGCTGTCGTGAATTCTTTACGAAGGGTATCGTTGCGGGGCTCAGGGTCTCCTCCATACGAAATAAAAACCAGAAGCTCTTTTTCGCCCGGTTCGGACATGTCTATTATGCCGATTGAATCCAGCGTAAATGTTTCATAAGGCATTATGTCCTGATTGACTTTGTAACTTTTGAGAGCAACACTGTCACTTCCATATATGTAGGCAGCACTTATGAGCGTACCGGCATATATGGTATCAATGAGAGAGTTGTTGCGGATTTCCAGACTGAGCAGTTCTTCGGATGACAAGTCGCACGGAACGGCCGAGGGCGACAAAATGCGCTCCACAGCCAGGTCACCGGTCCGTGCCGGATAGCCCAGCCCTACGGCATACCAGGCATCAATTACCGATTGTACTGCCCGGGAATTGCTTCCGTAGAGCTCCCTGGCCGCTTCAATCGAGCCGTTGCGCGAGTCGCGATACTGAGAGAAAACACTTAAATAATATCTTAAATTCCGAAACGCAATTTGCACTGCGGTATCCATACCCAGGCCCTGAACCGAGTATTGATCACCATTATCGTTTGTACCGCTGCCTCCGTCAACCAATAGCTGAAACCATTTGTTTTGAACGCCACTGTTTATATGAACCCCGCCATTATTGAAATCTGTAAATTCCCAATTTTCCCCGTAATAGGTATCAGGATTTCCGTGGAATTTCGGATTTTCCATTGAGCGGATTCCATTCTTGGTAAAACCGTCACCAATCCACCAATTAAAAAGTGCCGTATCTCCGAAGTGCTCAATTGCTGTTCCGAAGATATCGCAGAAAGACTCGTTCAACGCGCCTGATTCATACCAATATATCAGATCAGCCGTATAATCAACCACGCCATGTGTAAATTCATGGCCCACTACATCAAGTGTGACGAGAGGGCCATATCCTGCTGCCTTGCTTCCGTCACCGTATGTACTCCAACGTCCGTTCCAAAATGCATTGACATAATTCGTGGAAAAATGTACGAAGGCCATCATTTTCGAATCTTTGTTGTCAAAACTTTTCCAATTTAATTTCTGATTGTAAAAGTCATAGGTCATTTCCATGCCCCAGTGAGCATCCGTGGCTACTTCATCCATCTGCTCATTGAAATTGTCCCAAATGTTATCGCTATCCGTGAAATCAATGGCATTGTCAAACATGATACTGTTTCGCATATTCAGGGTTTGAATTCCACCGCCCCGTCCATATTCATTTAGAGTGTAGCGCCCGGGACCCGTAGAGTCCGTCCGGATGCTGCGAGTACCGCTATACTTGGTATAGGCAATACCTTCGACTTCCGTATGTTGAATAAGCTCGTTGGCGAACAGCAGTGTACCGTCAGCAGCAGATATGAAATATTCCTTGTGACTCAACGGTTGAAGTGAATAAACCTTTAATCTGTATGCAAGAAGAAAATGGCCGCTGAACCCGGGAATTGATCGGTCAACATATATCAACTCGGGATCGGGGTAAAAAGTAGCTGTTTGATCCCCGCTTTGTTGTCTTAAATAGAATTCCATGCCGTCATCTTGCCAGGCATAGAGATTTCCTTGGTGAAATTGTAGTGCTTTTCGAATTGCTTCATCGCGTGATAATCGGAGTTTGTCATTAAAAGTTAATTTTTTCCCTCGCAATGGATTGCTTGATATTCTGACATTTCCGTGTGACTCATGTGACAATGCAATGGCTCCAAACAATGGAATGCCGTCCTTCTTAAACTGAATCTTTTGGTGGGTGTAGTCGTTGGAAAGCCGATCGTGATCAATAACCTTGAGTTCTATGCCGGATAGTTGATCATAATTTCTGACCTGAGCGGCCACGGCTTCCGGAGCTGTAATAGCCTGTTCCTGAGCATGAAGGAGCATGGAAAGAAGGAAAAAGACGAAAAAAACGGAGGACTTCATATGAAATTATTTTTAAGCTTAAATTAAACCGGATGGAACGATTCCGTACTCAATTTAAAAGTTATTTAAGAACGGAAATCTTTGTGAAAATATAAAAGAGCAGAATTAATTTTTTCAGAAAGGAAAGATAGGAGTAGGAAACAAAAGAGAGCGAAATAAAAAGCGTTAAATTTACTATCTCAAAAATCCGCTATTAATTACGTCATATCCGGGGGGAGGAAGAAGAAGTCCTTGTTATATAACAGAGCATTAAATCAAAACAAAATGAGAGAAGCGCATTCATTTCATATCCCGGTCATGGGACTGGGATTTACTATTGATACCCCTGTAAAGGTGGCCCATTTGGGAATTGATTCGGTATTGGCCATAGGCGACCATATGCTGATTGAACGAATGAGGAAATTCTACTGCCATAAAATGGGGATTCCCTATGAGGAGATCAATGAAAATTTTGAAGATTTCCGGGCATTGAGAATCACAGAATACCTGAATCTGCTGAATGACCTGGCCGAGCAAAAGCTGGAAGCGCTTCGCAACAGCCTTTCGGACAAAGGAGAAATGCTCAGGTCCTGTTTTGATATGCTTCCGGATAACGCACGCATCAAAAAGGAATTCACGAAGCGATTTAAGAAATGGTCGGATACGGTACAGATCAGACAATGGCTGAAAGAGAATCTTCATCTCGGCAGCATTGATGTAAACATCATGACCAAGGTGGATATGGACAAATATGAACACGGTGAGAAGCTGCCGGTTGAGAACAACGATGCACATGTCTCTTTGCGGGGATTTGCTTTGAGCAATCTCCGCTCATCGCTCATTTTATCTGCCGGAATGAATCCGCGTCTCTTTGGGTACATGGAGCAGTTTGAAGATTTTTATCCGGATGCGGAGGGAGAAATAAAGAAAAAAATAGTGTTAAAAGTCAGCGATTACCGCTCGGCCATTATTCAGGGGAAATTTTTAGCCAAAAAAGGCCTGTGGGTGTCGGAATACCGCATTGAGTCAGGCCTTAATTGTGGCGGACATGCATTTGCCACAACGGGTTATCTTATGGGACCCATTCTTGAAGAATTTAAAAAGAACAAAGAAGAACTGGCGGAAACGGTTTTTGCGCTCTATCGCCAAGCACTGAAAGAAAAGGAGAAACCCTTCCCCGAAAGAGCCCCTAAAATCAAAATAAGCGCGCAGGGAGGTGTCGGTACGGCTGCCGAGCATGAATTTCTGCTGGATTACTACGAGCTGGACTCCGTAGGCTGGGGAACACCTTTCCTGCTGGTACCCGAGGTGACGAATGTGGATGAAGAAACGCTTGATCAACTTATTAAGGCCCGTGAAAAGGACCTTTATCTCAGCAATATTTCACCCTTGGGTGTGCCGTTCAACAACCTGCGGGGAAACAGCAAGGACCGTGAAAAAGAAGAGCGTATAGCAAAAGGGAGACCCGGCAGTCCCTGTGTGAAGAAGTACCTGAAATTTAATGATGAATTAACAGAACGTCCGATCTGTACGGCATCAAGGCAATATCAAAACCTTAAAATCAAACAATTGCTGGCGGAAGATCTCACTCCGGAAAAATTTAACAGGGAATATCGGAAAGTAGTTGAAAAAACCTGTCTTTGCGTGGGGCTTTCTACGTCCGCATTAAAGGTGAATGAATTGAACCGGAGATCAGACGGGGAGGGCATTGCTATTTGTCCCGGGCCCAACATGGCCTATTTCACCAAAAAACTTTCCCTGCGTGAGATGGTCGATCATGTATATGGAAGAAGGAATGTGATTGAAAGAAAGGACAGGCCGCATATGTTTGTAAAAGAGTTGCGATTGTACCTTAAATATTTTGAGGACAAACTGGAAGAAACCGGTGAAAGGCCCGGCAGAAAAAAGGAAAAATACCTGAAGTCATTTCTTGCCAATCTTGATGAAGGGATCACATATTATCGGCAACTCTTCAGCGAACGGGGACAAATATTTAAGGATGAACTTAATAGAATATTTGAAGACCTTGATAGGACTAAGAAAGATATTAATATCCTGAAAAACAATCTGATGAAGCAGTTAACTGTAGAAAGTGTTTAATACGGAAAGGAGGCTGCTTTTCATAGATTTTCAACTGCCCTACACCGATACATAATTAATATTATGTTAAGATAGATATTTGACGGATCGCCCCCTTTCATTAAGATACCGGTATCAGCATTTTCAATCTCAGCAAACAAACCGGCTATATGCACTTGTCAATAGTTAAAAAATCATTTCTGTTAAAACCATAAAAGAAAGTCTCATTAGCAAGCGCTTTTC
>JALSIH010000033.1 GCA_026981615.1 Chitinophagales bacterium | reverse complement strand
GGTCCTCTTCTTTCCGGTAATAGCGGTTTTCGTAATAACTGTTGATGCCTTCATCCATCCAGGGGTTTTTTCTTTCATTGCTTCCGAGCATGGCGTAAAACCAGTTGTGTCCGATTTCATGCAGCAGGACACGCTCAAGGTTCTTTTTATTTCCGCTTTTGCCGATGATGGTGATCATGGGATACTCCATGCCGGCACCTGCACTCAGGGCGCCTTCCACTGCGGTGCATCGGGGGTAGCGATAGTCGCCCACCAGACGCGAATAATGAAGCAGGGAAGAGTCGATATAGGTAAGGCTCTTTGCCCAGAGGCTTGCCTCAAGACCCGTGAAAAGGGCCATCGTTTCGATCATTCTTCCTCCCGGCAAGGTGCTGATGCCCTGCAGCACAAAGAAGCGCTTGTCGGCAAACCAGGCAAAATCATGGACATTTTCTGCTATGTAGTGGAGGGTTTTGCGCTCTTTGACCGATGGCGGAAAGGAATCCGAATCAAAGGACTTTTCAATGTCAGCGGCATTCTTTTCAAGTTCTTTTTTGCTCTCTATTGCTTTTTGAGCAAGCCATCTCAGTTCTGCCGGGTTTTGCAGGCGTCCGGTCGCTCCGACCACATAGTTGGCCGGCAGGCTTATCTCCACATCGTATTTCCCGTATTCCGAATAAAATTCTCCCTGATCCCGGTAGGGCATCGGGTGCCATCCGTCCCGGTCATAGACGGCCGGCTTCGGGTACCACTGGGTGATCTGGTAGGCCTGGCCCGTATGGCCCAGTCGCGAAAAAGAAGCCGGAATCTTTACGCGAAAAGGGGTTGCTATATGGATATGCTCACCGGGGCCGAGGGGCTTGGGCATAAAAAGCACGGCAATGTCGGGGTCCTTCGTGATTTCCCACTTGGCGTATTCCCCGTTTACGGTAAAATCCAATGAATCGATGCGGCCGTAGTCCGACAGGGGCGCGTCATAAAAGCGGGTATCTCCGCGATCCAGGAGTTCCCTGGCAAAGGCACTCTGCTGACTGCTGTATGCGTTGGGCCAGAGATGGATGTAAATGCGGTCCAGTGCATCGGGCGAGTGGTTGACGTATTCCATCTCAATGCGGGCATTGAGCTCGTGCTTCCGGTCATCCAGCGAGACTTTGATCGTATAATTCACTTCCTGCTGCCGGTAATTCTCCTGCGAACGGGCGGCCAGGGGAATTAATATCAGCATAATTATGTAGTAAAATCGCATAGTGAAACGGCCTTTATGAAAGGGTGAAAATAAGGCGAATAGAGATGAATTAAATGAATTTAACGAGATTCTTGGCGTACCTTTGCAGCGATCAGGGTCATACTTTTCCACCGGATTTTGTTAAAAGCCTTCTGAAAAAATTCAGGGTGGATTGTTAACCTTTGAGTAAACACGAATATATGTTTGGAAAAGAACCGGATGAGAACAATATCAATGGCAGCGAATTTCAATTGGTAATCGAGCGATACGAGTCCATGATGTTCGATGAGCAGGTGGGATTCTTTGAAGAGGATGAGTTCGAATTGATTGTTGACTTTTATGAAAGCCGGAATGAACTGGATAAAGCCATGCGGGCGGCCGAGCACGCATTTATTCAATATCCTTTCAGCGCTTATTTTTTAATAAAAAAAGCCGAACTTCTCTTTGAGGCAAGGGACATTGATGCTGCATTTGAAATGCTTAAAAGGGCTGAAGTGCTTGATGCCGGTGAGATTGAAATACAGCTTCTAAAAGCGGATTTGCTCAGCTACCGCGGAGAATATTCGCAGGCAATTCACCTGCTCAAAAATGCCCAGCGACAGGCAGACCGGGAAGAACTTCCCGAGGTACTGATTTCACAGGCAGACGTCTATGAAGCCTGGGAAAAGTTTGAGATGGTGTTTCATGCCTTGAAAAAAGTCTTATTGCTGGAGCCCCTGAACGAAGAAGCACTGCAACGCATATGGCTGGCTGTGGACATTACCGAAAAATACGGGGAAAGCATTGAACTGCACAAGAAGCTGATCGACATCGATCCGTACAACTTTCAGGCATGGTACAACCTGGGACAGGCCTACAAAGGCCTGGGGCTTTTCGAAAAAGCGGCAGAAGCCATGGAGTATGTGACCCTTATCGATGAGGGGCACGACATGGCCTTCCGCGATCTGGCGGAAATCTGGCTTCGACTGGATGAACCTCAAAAAGCGCTGGATTGCTTTCGAAGGGTAATCGAGATGGATGAAGAGTATGAGGAAATCTATTTCGGAATGGGAGAAGCCAACGAATTGATGGGCAATTACGGAAAGGCGCGCTATTACTTTCGCAAGGCCGTGCATCTTGATCCCTATTACAGCGATGCTTTTTTCCGTATCGGAGAGAACTTCAGAAAGGAAAACCGGCTCTCGGATGCGATGCAGTCATACAAAAAGGCGCTCAAGCTGGAAGGCGACAATGTGGAGTACCTGGCCCGCTTTGGCGAGGTTTCTCTTGAGCTCGGATTCAAAGAAGAGGCCATTCAGAATTATAAAAAAATAATTCGCCTCGAACCGCATGACATCGAAGGCTACCTGCGCCTGTCAAGGCTGATGATGGACCTCGAAGAAAGAAGTGAGCTGGCCGAATTGATTAATGAGGCGATTGTAGCCGTGGGCGAGGAACCCCGCTTGCTCTACGTGCTGGGGGCCATCCTCATGGCCGAGGGCAAAAGGCAGCAGGCACTTGTTTTAATCACCGAAGCGCTTGACAGAGATTTTCGCAATTATCCCCTGCTCTTTGAGATGCACTCGCCCCTCATCCACGACCGGGATCTGCTCGACCTTATTGACCTCTTCAAGGAAAACTGACACCCTGCTGAAAATTTAACATTAAGAATAGCTGCTCTGCAATTACTTTTGAGGCAGAATTTTTCTTCATGATTAAAAAATATCTGCTCCTGGTATTAAAAGGCATGGGCATGGGGGCTGCGGATGTGGTCCCCGGTGTATCGGGCGGTACCATTGCTTTTATATCCGGCATCTATGAGGAGCTCATCTATTCGCTCAAGTCTGTGGATGCGGCTGCCGTGTCACTTTTCTTCCGTGGCCGTTTCCGCGATTTCTGGATGCATATCAACGGCTCCTTTCTTCTGTCGGTATTTGCCGGCATCATCATCAGTGCGCTTTCGCTGGCCGGCTTGATTTCCTATTTGCTTGCGGAATATCCCGTATTAATATGGTCTTTCTTTTTCGGCCTGATTGTCGGATCGGCCATCATGGTGGGGAAAAAAGTAAGAAGATGGACAGGCGGCACCTGGGCAGCACTTCTGGCAGGGGCGCTGCTTGCGTGGGGCATTACATCCATGGCACCTGCCCATACGCCCGAAGCGGAATGGTTTGTTTTTTTAAGCGGAATGATTGCCATTTCGGCCATGATTTTACCGGGGATATCCGGTTCATTTATTCTCCTGCTTCTCGGGAAGTACAAATACATACTCGATGCGGTAGCTTCCCTGGATATGAAGACGATTCTCATTTTTATCCTGGGCTGTGTCGCGGGTCTTTTGTCGTTCTCACGACTTCTCGCATGGATGTTCCGAAGATTCCATGACCTCACGGTGGCCCTGCTCACGGGTTTTATGATCGGATCCCTCAACAAGGTATGGCCGTGGAAGACAGTGCTGGAGTGGTTTGCCGATCGCCATGGCAAAATGATGCCCCTGCTCGAAAAGAATGTTTGGCCCGCTCAATATGAGGGCGAAGCGCAGCTCCCGACTGCCATATTCCTTGCTCTGGCTGCTTTTATTATGATCGTTTGGCTCGAGTCGCTCGGCAGCGAAAAAGAAGCTTAGCGATTTAAATCACTTCGCTATATGCCACAAGCAATTATCTTCGTAGCGGAAGTATAAATCAAATCACATGGGTATAGCAGATGTTATTTCTTTTGACAATACGGAGGTGGCTTTTAGGAGCAAATCAGACAAAGAGCTAAAGCGTGATTACCGTCTTTTTAAGCTCTTGAGTTATCCCTGGCTGGCACATACGGGAGCCAAAGTGACCTCGGCTCTCCTGCAGGCGGGCCTGCCGGTGGCGGGTATTATCCGAAAGACCATCTATGAACATTTCTGCGGAGGCGAAACCCTGGCCGAATGCCAGAAAACGATCGACCGGCTTGCAGGCTCCGGTGTATATTCCATCCTCGATTACGGAGTGGAAGCCAAAAACAATGAGGCAGATTTCGACCACACGGCAGCGGAAATGATGCGCGAAATTGATTTTGCCCGTGAGAATGAATTTGTGCCGTTGATCTCATGCAAGATGACCGGGCTCGGGCGCTTTGAACTGTATGAAAAAGTGCAACGGGGAGAGGCGCTGACAAGTGCCGAGCAGGAGGAGTTGCAAAGGATCCGGGAGAGACTGGAGAAAGTTTGCAGGCATGCTTCGAAGCACCGTGTTTCCATTTCTATCGATGCCGAAGAATCATGGATTCAGCAGCCCGTTGATGAACTGACCCACGAAATGATGGGAAAATTCAACCGGGAACGTGTGGTGGTGATGAATACCGCACAAATGTATCGCAAAGACCGGCTCGAATTTCTTCGGCATGCCGTGGAAGAGGCGCTCCGGAAGGGCTACTTGTACGGCATCAAACTGGTGCGCGGGGCATATATGGAAAAAGAGCGGGCGCGGGCCAGGGCCATGGGCTATCCCTCCCCCATTCACGAGACCAAGTCGGAATGCGACCACGACTTTGACGAGGCCGTACGCTTTTGCATTGACCATTACGAAAAAGTATATACCTGTGTGGCCACGCACAATGAGGCCAGTTGCAAGCTTTTTGTCAATCTCATAGAAGAGAGAAATCTTGACAGGCAGCATCCCCATCTTTTGTGCTGCCAGCTCTATGGCATGAGCGACCATATTACCTTCAACCTGGCCGAAAGGGGTTTCAGAGCAGCCAAATATGTGCCTTACGGCCCGGTCAGGGAAGTGCTGCCTTACCTCACGCGAAGGGCAGAGGAAAATACCTCGGTAGGAGGGCAGATGAGCCGGGAACTGCAATTGTATAAAATGGAGATGAAACGCAGAGGCCTATGATTTTCCGTTGATCCGCAGCCACTTTCTGAACCAGCTCCTGAGTTTCATCTTACCCGTGCCCATCAACTGATAAATCAGAACGGGTGTGATAAAAAGATCGGCCAGCAGGGCCGACAGCAGCGTGATGCTCACCAGCAATCCGACATAAAATGTGGGCGGATAGTAACTCGTGGCGAGGGTAATAAATCCGAAAAACAAGATAATGCTGGTCAGGCAAATGGCCTTCCCCGATTCGTGAAAGGTAATGTGAATGCTCTCTTTAATATCCTTTCCCTGGTCAATTTCAATACGGAATTTGCTTAAAAAATGAATGGTGTCATCCACCGCTATTCCGAAGGCAATGGCAAAGATGATGGAGGTGGCTGCATCCAGCTCGATGCCGAGAAAGCCGAGCAGGGCCCCTGCAAGCAAGAGCGGGAAAATATTGGGCACCAGCGAAATAAAAACCATTTTCCAGTTCTTGAAGAGCAATACCATCAAAATGCTGACCAGGACAAAAGCAATGCCCAGTCCGAAAAACATATTTGAACGAACATTTCTGGTATTGTTGTCAAAGAGCAGTGCCGTGCCGGTCTGTTTGAATTTTACGAGGGATGTATCGGTATTCTTGAGGATCCAGGTGTCGATGTTTTGCCGGATGGCTGCGATGCTGTCCGATCCCATATCCCTGAAGCGAAACATCATCCGGCCCATGCTGCCGTCCTTTGAGATCATGGAACTGCCCGGTTGACCGGGTATCTTTCGCACATATCGATAGAGCCGGGTAAGCTGTCCGTCATCTTCCGGCAGGGTGTAATGGGTGGCACTGTTCCCGTGCAAAGCCCGGTTGACCGATTTGTAAAGGGTCACAGGTGAGACAGGAGAAGAGAAGATGGGAATTTCCGCCAGATGACGCTCCACTTTCTCAATGCTTCGAAGAATTTCGGCCTGCCGGATCAGCCGGCCCGGAGCAGCAAGTATGGCAACCTCAAAATTCCGCACCCCTCCGAATGCACCCTCAAGAAAGATGAAATCGGAACGAATCTTGGCATCGCGCGGAAAATTGTTTTCAATGTGCGTATCCGTGGATATTCTGCTGATGCCGCCAATGAAAAGAAGAATGGCCAGGAGGCTGAAAAGCAGAATCTTGCGCTGATGCGCCAGGGTAACTCTGTAAAACCAGGACGTGACGTGATCCCAACGGCTTCTTTTTACATGGATGCGAATCAGTTTTTCGGCAGGGAACAAAGACATAAGGGAAGAAGAAAAGAGAAGGACGGTAAAATAGGCAATAAAAACCCCGATGGAAGCGGTGATTCCGAAATTCCGGATGGGAGGCACAGAGCTGGTGTACAGGCTGCTGAATCCGATGGCGGTAGTCAGTGATGTGAGAAAGGTAGCGAGTCCCACTTCGCGGATGGTTTTTCTGATGGCAGCCCGTTGTTTCATCCCTTTGCGCTGCTCCAGGGTATATTTGGTCAGGAGGTGAATGACATCCGACACCCCGACAATGATCATTAAAATGGGAAAGAGGTTGCTCATGGGATCGAGCGACTTGCCCCGAAGGCCCAGAAAACCGATAAAAATCAGCATGCCCACGAGCACCGAAGAAAAGGACACCAGAATGCCCCAGGGTTTTCGGAAAATCAAAAAGAGGATAATAAGAATGATGATGGTGGAGATGGAAGAATAAAAAACAAATTCTTCTTTGGCTCTTTTTGCAAATAGCGATTGATAATAGGCCCGGCCGGCAATGAAGAACGCATCAAAGCGGTAATTGTCCAGCATGCGGTTGATTCCTTCATCCAGCTCATTGGCCTGTTTCAGGGTGAGTGTGCCGCTCGTATTTAAGATGACCGCCAGCACCGACCCATCCGAAGAAATGTAGCGGTTTCGTAGTCTTTCGTCCTGCATAATATGCAGGCTGTCTTCTTTCAGCCTTTGAGTATCGTTTAAATGAATAAGCGGCTGCCGGAGCAGGCTGCCTGCTGCGAGGACGGGGGCTTTCAATACAGGCAGTGAACTGGCTGCTATGATATGAGGCAATTGCCTGCGGGCTTCCCGGGTGAAGCTGTCGACCTTTCTGAGAAATTGCGGATCAAAACTGCTCCCGGAAGCATTGCCCAGACCAATCAGGATGTGATTGTCATCCGGCCCGAACTGTGCCCGGTAGCGGTTGTAGAAGGCCATGTCTTCACTTGACTTCGGGAAGAAAGATTCAAAGTCATAGTTGAATTCGAGCCGCAGGAGGAAATAAACCGAAACAGCACTTAATACTGCAAACACTGCAATGATGGCAATGTTTATCCAACGTTTAAACATGAGCTGTTTTTAAGCGATGCCCGGAAAAGAACAAAGACTGCGATGGAATGATAAGAAATTTTATGTAAATCTATTGCTCCGCTTCTATGTTTACAAAAAGATTTACACTTTGGCTCCGGCAGGTGTAATTTCACTGTGAAATCAATGGAAGATGAACAAAACAGACCAACAGTACCTTGCCCTGCTGAAGCGCCTCCTGGAGGAGGGTACGCCCAAAAGCGACCGTACGGGAACGGGAACGCTTAGCCTCTTCGGCCATCAGATGCGCCACGACCTGTCTGAGGGTTTTCCGCTCCTGACTACCAAGAAACTGCACCTTCGCTCTATTATTTATGAGCTCTTGTGGTTCTTGCGAGGTGACACAAACATTGCATATCTCAGGGAAAACAGGGTGAGAATCTGGGACGAGTGGGCCGATGAGGAAGGCAACCTCGGGCCTGTGTACGGCCATCAATGGCGAAGCTGGCCGGCCCCCGATGGCCGGAAGATAGACCAAATCAGCCGCGTGATGGAGATGATTAAAGAAAACCCCGACAGCAGGCGGCTCATTGTCAGTGCGTGGAATGTGGCCGATGTGGAGCATATGGCCCTGCCGCCCTGCCATACTTTGTTTCAGTTTTATGTGGCCGATGGAAAGCTCTCATGCCAGCTCTATCAGCGCAGTGCCGATACCTTTCTTGGAGTACCTTTCAACATAGCTTCCTATGCCCTGCTTACTATGATGGTAGCCAGTGTGACCGGCTATGAGCCCGGAGATTTTGTGCACACTTTCGGTGATGTTCATTTGTACAGCAATCATGTGGAGCAGGCCCGCGAGCAAATCAAACGAACGCCCAGGCCCCTGCCCGTGATGAAAATTAATCCGGATGTGAAGGATATTTTCTCCTTCGGATATGAAGATTTCGAACTGCTGCAATACGATCCGCATCCACACATTAAAGCAGAGGTAGCCGTCTAGATTGCCATGATAAATAAAATACCGGTATCGTTGATTGTGGCCACGGGAGAAGACCGGGCCATCGGAAAAAACAACGGCATGCTCTGGCACCTGCCCGATGACTTTCGATTTTTTAAACAAACTACAATGGGGCATCCGCTCATAATGGGCAGAAAAACCTTTGAATCGCTGAAAGGCGCACTGCCCGGCAGAAGGAATATCGTAATAAGCCGCAACAGCGGGTATAAGCCCGAAGGTGCCGAGCGCTCGGCAAGTATTGAAGAGGCCCTGGAGATGGCAGCCGCAGCAGGCCCTGAGGAGATTTTTATAGCGGGCGGAGGGCAGATTTATAAGGACTCGCTGCACCTGGCTGACCGAATCTACCTGACCCTCGTACATGCCCGCTTTCCCGAGGCCGAGGTGTATTTCCCCGAGCTGAATCCCGGTGAATGGAAAGAAGTAAAGAAAGATTTTCATCCGGAGGACGAACGCCACCGCCATGCATTCACCTTTCTTGTTTTAGAGCGGGTCTAGGCTCTGGGAGGCGCTTTGTCTTCTTTCATGTAGCTAAACTCGTATCCAAGGATCTTATTTGTTCTGAAGCCGGCTTGGGCCGTCATGAAACGCATTTCCTGAATGCTTATCTGGCTCTCTTTGTCAAAGGGCGGTGCTTGCAGCTCAAAGTCCAGGGAATAGAGAATGGCGCTTTCGATGATGGCTTCCAGAAAAACATCATTCATCTCCATGTGCTCAATGTCGTTGTACAGGAATCCGAGTTGCCGGTGACCCTCGACAAAAAAGTGATTCTCGCGATTGATAAATATGCGGGCTACCAGAATTCCCTGATCATTGAGGCGCTTGTAACGAAAGCTGTCCGAAAGAAAATTATGAAAAGTGATCATCCCGCAATAAATGCGTGTGGGGTCTTCTTCAATATATTTTTTTTTAAAAAGAGGATGCTCTTTGGGAAAGGTGAATACATTGGAGTGCATGCTGCAAACAAGGGTATCTCCGGCAATTTTCAGATAAATGGCAAAATCTTCTTCTTCCACCACTTTTACATCAATGCGCGTATCAATTTTTTCCATTTTCTCCCTCAGGACTGCGGCCACCGCCTTTATTTTCTCCTTGAAGGCCGAAAAATGTGTCTTCGTATTTTGAAATACATCCTGTTTCGGGATGCTTCTCGTTTTCAGCTCTTCCACAATTCTGTCAATACCGTCCTTTTTCATTATGGTTCCTCTTTTAATAGGCCCTGGCAAAGATCACGCGTTGTTTGGAGGGCTTGCCGCTTATCATACAGATGCCCTCTTCTTTTTCTCCTTCGAGGGGTATGCAGCGAATGCTGGCTTTTGTTTCCTGCTTAATTTTCTCCTCGGTTTCGGCACTGCCGTCCCAGTGAGCATAGACAAATCCGCCTTTGTTTTTTATGATCTCCCTGAATTCTTCGTAACTGTCGGCATAATGGGTGTTCTTTTCGCGGAAGGCGCGGGCTTTTTCAAACATGTTCATCTGAATCTCTTCGAGCAGTGTCTGAATCCTGGTGCTTAAACCTGCCAGCGCTACGGTTGTTTTCTCCAGGGTATCTCTTCTTGCCAGCTCTACACTTTCATTTTCAAGGTCGCGGGGCCCGATGGCAATTCTCAAGGGGACGCCCTGCAGTTCGTATTCGTTAAATTTCCAGCCCGGACGATAGTTGTCGCGATCGTCAAACTTCATGACAATGCCCATGGCATCCAGCTCTTTTTTGAGCTTGTCGGCCACTTCCCTTATTTGTGCCAGTTGTTCCTCCTTTCTGTAGATGGGCACCATGACCACATGTATCGGGGCGAGTTTGGGAGGAACAATCAAACCGTTGTCATCGCCATGCACCATCACAAGGGCTCCCATCATTCGAGTGGATACGCCCCAGGAAGTGGCCCACACATACTCCTCTTTGCCTTCTTTGCTCAGATATTTCACATCAAACGCCCGGGCAAAGTTCTGACCAAGAAAATGGGAGGTGCCCATTTGCAACGCTTTCCCGTCCTGCATCAAAGCTTCCACCGTAAAAGTATCTTCGGCTCCGGCAAAGCGCTCGCTCTCTGTCTTTACCCCTTTAATGACCGGCACGGCCATGATTTTTTCCATAAAATCGGCATAGAGATCCAGAATCATTCGTGACTCCTGCACGGCTTCCGTCTTATTTTCGTGAGCCGTATGCCCTTCCTGCCAGAAAAATTCGGCTGTACGCAGAAAGAGCCTTGTTCGCATTTCCCACCGCACCACATTGGCCCATTGGTTGATCAGCAGGGGGAGATCACGGTAAGATTGTATCCAGTCTTTATAGGTGTTCCAGATGATGGTCTCGGATGTCGGACGCACAATGAGCTCTTCTTCCAGCTTGGCATCCGGGTCTACAATCAGCCCTTCGCCATCAGGCGACTCTTTGAGCCGGTAATGAGTGACCACTGCGCACTCTTTGGCAAAGCCTTCCACATGTTTGGCTTCCTTTGCAAAAAAACTTTTGGGTATCAAAAGCGGAAAGGCTGCATTTTGATGTCCCGTTTCTTTAAAGCGTCTGTCCAGGTATTGCTTCATCTCTTCCCAGATGGAATATCCGTAGGGTTTTATTACCATACAGCCCCGCACGGCTGAATAGTCTGCAAGGCCTGATTTTATTACCAACTCATTGTACCATTTGGCATAATCTTCATTTCTGCTTGTTAAATCTTTGGCCATCTTTTCGTTTTGGAATGGTGTTTGTTGTAATATTGATGCGAACGAAAAAAACAATGGTTCGCTTGATAATTATGGGCTCAGCCCACAAAAGTAATTAAAAAAACACCGTACAATGAAAGCTACCTACATCATTATCGCTGCGCTTCTGCTCATCTCTGCAGGATGCTCGAGTGCATACAGAAGCACCACTACTTATGACGATGTTTATTATGACGGTTCGGAGCGTTATCTTGAGAATATAAGGCAAGAAGAACCGCGCGCTTCCGGCAAATACGAAAGAAATGAGCAAAGGAGCAAATATGAGTCGGAAAGGGAATATCCCTATGAAGACTTTAGCGATGGCGGTGAGGAGTACGTTGAAAACGGAAATACCTACATCACCAATAATTATTTTGATGCCCCATATGATTACTTCTACTCTGCAAGAATCAGGAGATTCAGCCGTCCTTTCCTCGGTTTCAGCTACTTCGGGCCATGCTATGCGGACTATAGGTGGTATGATCCGTACTTCTCGGGTGTAAGTATATATATGAGCTGGGGCAATCCCGGCTGGGGCTGGGGCAATCCCGGTTGGGGCTGGAGTAACTCCCGTTGGGGCTGGGGCCGTCCGGGTTGGGGCTGGGGCAACCCTTTCTTTTATTCTTACAGGCCTTTCAATTCCTGGGGACTTGGCCCGTGGAATGATCCGTTTTACTCCGGATATAATTTCGGATACTGGAATGGCTTTAATGACGGCTTCTTTTACGGCTCAGGTTTCTATTCAGGGTTTGCGGTTAATGGACTTAACAATGGATTCGGTAATACCGGTTATTCGGAAAGCTATACCCCTGCAGATTATTACTACGGCCCTCGCTTTGCCAACAACAGCGGCAGCAACAGTGGCATGCGCGGACAGCGATCGGATGTGCAGTATGGCAAGAATGACGGCAGCGGGGCAAATCGCACGAATGTAAATGCCGCATCGGTCAATAACGGGCAGCTTGCGAGCCCGGGCCGCAACGGAAATCTGAATAAAAGCGGCAAGACAGCTACGGTCGGAAATAATTACTTCGAAAAGCAAAGAGGAAACGAGGTATCGAAGCGCGGAGGAGAATCCCTCAGCGGCATTCGTACGGTAAACACGGGGCGAGCAGGCAGTTCCGTCAGCAGGGATGGCATTGGCGGAGAGAAAAGCCCGCGGAGCAGCGGAGCCCTGATCAAAAGCAATAGCGGCAATACCGCTACACAAGGCTTGAATCAGCGCAACACCACACGCCAGCAGGAATGGAATAGATACAAGTCGCGTCAATACAATTCGAACAGATGGGATGAAAACCCTTCCCGAAGCAATGTGCGCCAGTCCTATGAAAGAAATGGCAGCAATAGTCCCTCCGGCAATAGAATTACGAGGCCGGGGCCTAAGACACAAAGAAGCGATGGCGTGTACAGAAGAACGAGAGTTCGCCAGGAAAGAAGAATGCCTGGCAGAAGCATCGGCAGCCCGGAGAGAAGACGGGATCGAAGCATATCATCACCGCGGCAATTGCAGGAACGCAGGTCAAGTCCTCCTTCGCCCCGCAGATCGACAACGTCACCGAAGAGAAGCAGCAGCCCGGAAAGAAGCATCAGGAGAAGCGGCAGCGGAGCACCTCGAAGCAACAGTCCTTCACGAACGTTCTCGGCTCCTTCCCGTTCACGCAGTTATTCTTCTCCTTCCCGTTCCGGAAGCAGTAGGCCTTCATCAGGTTTTTCCTCGCCTTCCCGCTCTTCGCGCTCTTCATCCGGGGGAAGCAGGAGCAGCTCGCCCACCCGCCTGAGAGGCCCCAGATAACCGCTAAAAAAGTGTAAGAATGAGACGGTCATTATTCATTGTCATAGCCCTTGCTGTATCTGCTTTTCTTCAGGCACAATCAGATGTGGAGGCACTTCGATATGCAAGCACTCAGAATCTGGGAACGGCAAGGTATGTTGGCATTGGAGGTGCCTTTGGAGCCCTCGGAGCAGACTTTACAACCTTGAGTATGAATCCGGGCGGCATTGCTGTATACCGCCATTCTTCTTTTGCTGCAAGCGGAGGTCTCTTTGCATACGACAACTCGGCCTCTTTCTTTGGAACAAAGAGCAATTCGGGAAGAGCCTTCCTTTACTTTCCGAATGCAGGGCTGGTGATCGCCCGCAAAAAAAAGCAGGGCAGGGAAAAAGGCTGGCGCTATGTCAACTACGGCTTTGCCGTAAACCGCCTGGCCAATTACCGCAATACCCTTTCTTTTACCGGTGTCAATCCCTACAATTCGATGCTTGAGCAATTCACGGAAAAGCTCAATGCAAATGGCGGTACGCGGCCGGGCGATGTCTTTTCTTCGTACCCCTACGATGCGGGCCTGGCATATGAAACTTATTTGATTGATCCTGCCCCCGATGATACCACCTACTTTGTATCCAAAATACCGGATGGCGGTGCACGTCAATCCGTTAATATCAGCACCAAAGGCAGAATGCGGGAACTTGCTTTTGCCGTAGGCGGCAATTACAATGACAAGCTCTTTATAGGAGCAAGCCTCAATTTTCCCTCAATCAAATATCAGGAAAACAAGAGCTTCAGCGAAGAGGACTTCATGGATAGCATCCCGGACTTCAAAAGCTACACTTTTAATCAGTACCTGACCACTGATGCCAACGGAGTGAATTTGAAATTCGGAATGATTTACTGGATCACACCCGCTTTGCGTATCGGGGTGGCCCTTCACTCACCCGGCTACCTCAGTTTCGAAGACCGTTTCTATGCTGATATGCAATCCGATCTCGAAAGCGATCAATATTCCTATGAGACCCTGTCCGGACGTTTCTCTTATACACTTATCACGCCCATGAAAGTGATCCTCAGTGCAGCCAAATTGTTTGGAAAGAAAGGGCTCATTGCCGCTGAAGTAGAGAGCTATGACCCGGGAGCAACAAGATATTATTTCACGGATGGAGGTTCAAAAGCGTATGAAAACGAACTGAATACGAGCATTGCCGACAAGTATCAGCGGGTCTATCGTGTTAAGCTGGGTGCCGAAGCCTCGCTGGGCAATCTGAGACTGCGTGGAGGTGCTTTTTGGAAGAGCAGCGTCTTTACGGATGCATACAAGCCTTCGGGCCGGGCCGATTATGCGGGAGCCGGCTACTCTCTGGGACTGGGCTTCAGATCGAAATACTTCTTTGCCGATGCGGCTTTTCAAAATGTGCTGACCGATTATGCTTATGTGCCTTATACACTGAACAATCCCGATGAAACAGTGGGGGGCGCATTGATTGATCAAAGCAGCTATAACCTCATTTTTACGCTCGGTGTGAATTTCTAAGGAAGCGGCATCATATGATATTGACTTCCGGTGTGAGGGCTATTCCGAATTTCTTTTCTACATCCTTCCGGATCATTTCAGCCAGATACAGTATTTCTTCGGCATCGGCACCCCCCGTGTTGACCAGGACAAGCGCCTGACGGTGGTGCGTGGCAGCCCGCCCGACTTTCCGGCCTTTCCAGCCGCAGCGGTCGATCAGCCAGGCTGCCGGAATTTTTATCCTGCCGCTATCCAGCCTGAAATGAGGGATATCGGGATGGGCCGCAAGAAGCCTTTCAAATTCCGGTTTTGTAATCTCGGGGTTCTTGAAGAAACTGCCCGCATTGCCCGTTACGGAAGGGTCCGGCAATTTTTCTTTCCGGATACGTATGACCGCATCACTCACATCCCTGATTCCGGCTTCCCCTACGCCCATTTCATCGAGTTTCTGCCTGATTCCCCCATAAGATAAATTGAGTTTATAGTCCCTGGCAGCCGTAAGTTTAAGTGATACGGAAGTAATGATATAGCGTCCCTTGCCTTCGTTTTTAAAATAACTGTCGCGATAAGCAAAACGGCAATCCCGGGCATTGAAATGCAGGATCTCGTTTTGAAGTGTATCAAGTGCTTCCAGTTCGTAAAACACATCTTTGAGTTCGACACCATATGCTCCGATATTCTGAATGGGAGCCGCTCCGGTTTTGCCGGGTATCAAGGAAAGGTTTTCGATACCGCCAAGCTCGTTTTTAAGAGCAAAGAGCACGAGATCGTGCCACTCGACTCCAGCTCCCGCCCGCAGGATTCTTTTGTTCTCTCCGAAGGGAAGGCTTTCAATACCTCCCAGGTTTATTGCGATAACAAGACCCGGGTAGTCATCTTTGAGTAAAATGTTGCTGCCGCCTCCCAATGGCAGCAGGGGGAGCCGATGTTTTTTTGCCCATTCGACAAGCTCCCGCAATTCGTCCAATGATTCGGCAGAAGCATAGTAGCGGGCACTTGCATTCAGTCCAAATGTATTTAAATTGCGGAGTGAATAATTTTCGATCGGCTTCATGCCCTGCAAAGTAAATGATTTCCCCGCTGATATCGGACTTGCAAAATGCAGCCTATTCTTTAAATTTAAGCCAAATACCCTTTCATGCGTTGGATTCTTCTCTTCTTTCTTTCCTCTATTGCCATGTCACTGGCCGGACAGAACTTTCAAACCTACCGTCCGGGTTACAAAGCCTTTTATGAGCGGAACGATACGCTTTTTAGCGTCTATGCCACCAAAACCGGCACCGGAAGTGGCAGCGACACGATCTATTATTTTCCCCGTCAATGGAAGAAAAGCAAGGACAGCCTCTGCGCACTCAGCGAGCAGAATTCTTTTTTTCTCGGATCCGGGATGATCAAAAAATCCTACACGGATCATTGGTACTTGAATCGTTTTGGCGATACGCTGCGCTTTTATGTGGATGTCAATGCAGCCATAGGTTCCTCCTATGTGCTCATGCAGAATGATTCGCTTCGCTTTGTAGTGACGAATGAGGATTTGTCCTTTGTCGTGGAGGATCCTATTCTGGGTGTCATTCAGAATCTGATCACCCAGCGCATCGAAGTGCAGGACCTGAACGGAAACCGGGTCGGCCACCCCTTTCAGGACCGGAGTTTCAGCATCACCCAGTTTATGGGTTTTTATGATATTTTCAATATTTACCGCTTTCCTGAAGACACCCTTCCGTATATCCTGAAGGGCACCACGGTTCCTTTTATTCAGCCCGATGTGCGCGGCCTCTATCCACAGACGATCTTCGACATCCGCCCCGGATATGAACGGCATTTTAAAAAAACATATTCGCTTGGCGGATCAACGATCAGGGAAGAAAAAATATCTCTGCTGACCATCGAACGAAGGCTTTCGGGAGACACTCTTCTTTTTGTGCACCGGAGGGTTGCCGAGTCGCATGACCTGCTCAGCGGTGATTTTCGTTTTCAGGTGGACAGCACATCCGAGCAGGTGTTGCTCTCGCAATATCAGTTTCTGAATGCGGCCGAAGGAGAACTTTCCTTTTATGCCCTGGCCATCCCGCAGGATACCTTTTACAGAAGATCCCATGAAGGGCTTTTCCTCGATTCCCTGCCGCGTTTTCAGGAGTCGCTGGGAGCAGTTTATAAAAGAAGGATGCCCGGGGCCAATTGCCTTGTACGGACAATGAAAGCCGATTCTCTTGTATTTGCCGAAAATCTGGGTCTGGTTTTCAGCCGGGAAGAGCGCACGGATACGCTTGTAACGCTGCGATTGCAATATTTCAAAAGAGCTGTTGAGAGCTGGGGAAGCCCCTTCGACTTTTCAGGCTATCTCGGGATAAGCAAAGCGGAGCTACGATTCGGTTTCTATCCCAATCCGTTCTCAGAGCAGGGGACATTGACATTTGAAGGCGAAGGGCAAAGAAGCATAGCCATCTACTCGATGGATGGCAGGCTGTATTATAGCGGGGAGTTTGGCAGTCGTTCCGTTGAAATAAACACGCGCTCCTGGCCACCGGGGATATATTTGCTCCGAGTGTCGGACGGACGGAGCGTTTCCGGAAAGAAAATCGTAAAGTTTTAAGAAAACGCTGGCAACCAAGGCGCTTATGCGATCGCTTCGGCCAGCTCCGGGTCTACCAAAATGCGGCCGCAGTGTTCGCAAATGATGATTTTCTTGTGCTGCCTGATCTCTACCTGTTTTTGGGTCGGAATCTTGGCATGGCAGCCCCCGCAGCTGTCTCTTTCATAGATGACAACGGCCAGTCCGTTGGCATAAGCTTTCCGGATGCGGTCAAATGCTTTCAGGTAGCGTTCTTCCACTTCCTTTCTTTTGCTTTCGGCTTTTTTAGCCAGTGACTTTTCCTCCTTCAGCGTTTCCGCGCTGATCTTTTCGAGCTCTTTCTTTTTCACTTCCAGGTCGGCTTGTCTGCTTTTGAGGACTTCTTCCGATTCCTCAATGACGGCATTCTTTGCCGTAATCTGTTCTTCCGCTTCCCTGATTCGTTTCTCGGCCAGCTGTTGCTCCAGTTTTTGCATCTCAATCTCCTTGTTGAGTGCATCAAACTCCCGGCTGTTTTTTACGTTGTTGAGCTGCTCCTCATAGCGGGCCGTCAGGGCCTCCGATTCTTTCACTTTCATGCGCTGAGTGGTGATCACGTCCTCCAGGTCTTCCCGGTCTTCTTTTAAACGTGCTACCCGTTTCTCAAGGCCCAGTATCTCATCTTCCAAATCGCTTACCTCCAGTGGCAATTCGCCTTTCAGTTTGTTGATTTCATCCAGTTTGGAATAGATGTTCTGAAGGGCAACGAGGTCCTTTAATTTCTCCTCAATTGTTTTCTCCGCTTTTTTAGCCATAATCAGTAATAATATTTGATTGGATTGGTATCCACGCTTGTCAAATGAAGTGCAAAATTAGGAAATTTCTTCCTTATTTTTTCATAAATGAGCTGCATCGTAAACTGTTCACTCTCAAAGTGTCCGATATCGCAGATCATGATCTTCGAATCGGCATCAAAAAAGCGGTGGTATTTGAAATCCCCGCTGATGAAGGCATCGGCTCCGGCAGCTATGGCTTTGTCAAGCAGGAAACTTCCCGACCCTCCGCAAAGGGCTACGCTGCGTATCGATTGTGAGAACGGAGTATGGCGTATCACCCGAAGGCCCAATCTTTCTTTTAAGAATTGAAGAAATTCCCTGCTCTTCATCTCTTTCCCGAGCTTGCCGATCATCCCAAAGCCCGTATGGGCATATTCGTTTTGCAGTGCGACTATATCGTAGGCCACTTCCTCATAGGGATGGCTTTCGAAGAGGGCGGCAAGTACTCTTTTCCGGATCCAGGCGGGAAAAATAACTTCTACCTTTGTTTCTGCTTCGTGGTGTTCTTCCCCTTTTTTACCTGCAAAGGGCCGGCTTTCTTCGAGGCCCCTGAAGGTGCCCGTGCCCTCGCAGTTGAAGCTGCAGCGATCATATGCTCCGATATGTCCGGCCCCGGCCTCAAAGAGGGCTTCCCGGAGGGCTCCGGCATGCTCGTGCGGCACAAAAGTGTAAAGCTTTTCCAGAACCTGATTTTTGGGCTCCAATATCCGTGTGTCTCTCAACCCCAGTTCCTTTGCCAGGGCGGCACTCACTCCATCGCCTATGCTGTCAAGGTTGGTGTGCATGGCAAATATTGCAATGTCTTCTTTTATCGCTTTGATGAGGCAGCGTTCCGTATAGTGCCTGCCGGTGATTTTTTTTATTCCTCCAAATATCAGCGGGTGATGGGCAATGACGAGATTGCAGGATTTGGACAAGGCCTCGTCCAGCACCTCTTCGGTGACATCCAGGCAAATCAAAACTCCGTTTAGCTCTTGCCGGGGGTCTCCCACAATGAGACCGGCATTGTCGTACGACTCCTGCAGGGCCGGAGGGGCCCATGCTTCGAGGTAGCTGATCAGATCGTGTATGCTCATGACTTTTACTTTTTGCAATGCAATAATATCCAATTCGAGATCAACTCCATGACTTCGGGTGCCATGGTTTCTTCAATTTCAGCATATTCCCCGGGGAGGCCGGTTTCTGCGCTTTGCATAAGGTGGTTGAGACCGGGAAGGACTTCCACACGGTAATCAGGTGCTGCCGACTGACGGAGAAAGGTTTTCATTAATTCGACATTGTAGCTGTGCGGCACCTGCAAATCCTTCCCTCCGTATATTGCAAGAACGGGGACCTTGAGTTTGGTCAAAAATTCCGAGGGATTTAACTCCACTGCATATCTCATCCAGGGACTTATGAAATATTGGACCTGATTCACCAGCGATTCCTCATTCAACCCGAGGCTGTCTTTTTCCGCCTGAGTTAAGTTATCGAAAACTTTACTTACTGCTTTTCTCATCTCTGTCAAATCTTTGCCTTCGCTTTGTGCAGTTTTCAGTGCATGAAAAACCTCTTGCAAAAGGGTTCTGTTCAGCGCAATCAGATGTTCATCTTGTCCTGCTTTTCGGGCTATCAGCCCCGCTTGGACAATGATAAGAGAATCCGGGGGTATTGCGGGTGCCGCGATGAGTACCAGAAAATCGATTGAAGTGTCATATGTTGAAACCATAGGTGCTGCAATGCCTCCTTCACTGTGCCCGATAATTCCCGTACAGTTTTTTATAATCTGAGGCTGCCTTTGCAGAAAAGCGTGGGCCGCGCGGGCATCTTCGGCAAAGTCGGCCGTGGTGGCCATGGGGAAAAAGCCTTCTGACTTGCCCGTACCGCGGTCATCGTATCGAAGTACGGCTATTCCGTTTCGGGTGAGGAAGTCGGACAGAACATAAAAAGGTTTGTGGCCGAAGAGGCTCTCGTCCCGGTCTTGCGGCCCCGATCCGCTGACGAGCACCACAGCCGGAAAGGGCCCCCCGGAGTCGGGCAATGTAAGGGTACCCGAGAGGGTGATGCCGGCCGTTTCATTGCGAAAGGTCACTTCCTTCGCGATATAGGGCAGCGGAGTGTCGGGCTCCTGGGGGCGATTTGGAATTCCCCGCTCGCCTTCGGGCAGGCGCTGCAGTGTGATGGGCAGCCGGGCAGCGCCTTGCTGCCAGCTTCCCTGCAATTCATCGTTTATGCTGTCGAAATGAAAAAGAAGGGTTCCCCGTACGGACTTTACCCTGATCAGGAAGCTGTCGCCCGAAGCCGTCACAAAGCCCCCATCCAGCCCGAATGCACCTTGAAGCGGACTGTCGAGCAGGGCGCTCATCGCACCGGTCTTTCCTTTTTTAATATGAATGACCAGCGGCAGTTCGCTGCCGTGCATTTGCAGCGAACCTTTCCAGCTGCCTTCGAGGGCTGCGGGAACGGCAGCCGGGTTTTGTGCCGAAAGAACAAGAGAAAAGAAAAAGAAAATGAAAAAGAAAGGAGGGACGAGGTTGTTCATGCTTCTGTTTGAAGATAAATTTAAGGATAAGACAGGGCATTGGCAGATGAAACTTAGTTTTGCAGCAATGACTTACGTTCTGAAAATTCTCCTTTTTCCATTCACACTCCTCTACGGCTCTCTGATCGGCATTCGTCATTTGCTTTATGACAAAGGCATATTCAGGAGAATCAGCTTTGAGGTGCCTGTAATTTGTGTGGGCAATCTCAGTGTGGGCGGAAGCGGAAAGAGCCCCATGGTTGTCTGGCTGCTTGAAACCCTGCAAGAGCGCCATCCGGCCGTACTGAGCAGGGGATACGGCCGCAGAAGCAGTGGGTTCCGCTGGGTGCAAAAGTGGTCATCTGCCGAAGAATGCGGAGACGAACCCCTTATGATCAAGCGCAAATTTAAAGAGCTGCCCGTGGCTGTGGCAGAAAATCGAAGTGTGGCCATTCCACAAATATTGATGAGTTATCCGGAGACCGGGCTCATCATAATGGATGACGGCATGCAGCATCTTTCCGTCAAGCCTGCCTTGCTTATTTTGATGACGGGCTGGACACGGCCTTTTACACGGGATTCCCTCCTGCCGGCCGGGCGTCTGCGCGAGGGCCGGCACCGGGCTGCGGCTGCCGACCTTATAATCGTAAGCAATTGCCCGGCCGATACCTCTCGGGAAGAGAAGGAAAGGCTGAGAGCCGATATCGCCCGTTACAGCGAGGCTCCTGTTTTTTTTGCGGACCTCGATTACGGTGAAATTATTCGATGGAAAGACGGGCTGCCGGTGGACATCAGTGACTATGCATCGATTTTGGCCATATCCGGACTGGCCGACAACAGCGCTTTTGCCAAACATGCCGCCAGCTTAATCCCGGAGGTTGAAATCCTCTCGTATGCTGATCATCAGCGTTACCGCCCTTCGGATATAGAAGTGTGGACCGGGAAACTGAAGAACAAAAAGTCACCGCGGGCCATCCTCACAAGCGAAAAAGACGCCCAGCGAATGGCTCCTTATCTTGATTTGCTTTATTCGCAGGGCATCGAAGTGCTGCTTCAGCCCGTAAGGGTGCAGTTTCATGAGGGGCAGGGAAGCCCCCAATCCTTTATTGAAAAGAAATTAGCGGCATCGGGAGAGGGGCATTCCGGAAATCAATAGCCAAGCAGGCGCAGCATCTGTTCGCTGCTCTGGCGTTCGCTGAAAACCCGGGTCTTCAATTTTCCTTTCCGGTCGCGATCGAAGACCATATATCTGGGTGTGGGAATCAGGCAGTGTTTCATGCCTCCGTAGCCGCTCAGTGCCTCCTGGTAGGCTCCGGTATGAAAAAATCCGATTTTCAGGGGTTCTTTCTTGTCCAGTTTGGGAAGCCATACTTCGCTGATATGCATCTCCGAATTGTAGTAATCATGCTGGTCGCAGCTGATGCCCCCCAGGTTGACCCGCTGATATTCATTTTCCCATTTGTTGAGCGGCAGCATGATAAACTTTTCACCGATCCCCCAGATATCGGGCATGGTGGTCATGAAGGAGCTGTTGAGCATGTACCAGCGTTCCTTGTCATTTTGTTTCTTTTCCTTGAGTACTTCAAAAATGAGGGCTCCGCTTTCTCCCACCGTATATTTTCCAAATTCACTGTAAATGTCCGGAGTGGCGACTCCGGCTTCATCACATGATTTTTTTATGATCCTGACTATTTCTTCGACCATGTAGGGCATGTCAAAGTCGCTGTAAAGTGAGTTTCGTATGGGCATGCCGCCTCCGATATTGAGGATGCTCAGTTCGGGAGCTATTTTTTTCAACTCCGTGTACTTGTTGACCATCCGGTTCAGTTCATTCCAGTAGTAAGTGCTGTCCTGTATGCCCGTATTGATGAAGAAGTGCAGCATTTTCAGTTCGAAGTGCGGATCGTCTTTTATTTTCTCGCGGTAGAGTTTGAGCACATCTTTGTAGCGAACGCCCAGTCGTGAGGTGTAGAATTCAAAATTGGGTTCTTCCTCGGTAGCTACCCGGATACCGATCTTCAGGGGTTCCTTCCGCTCGAAGCGATATCGCCCGATTTCCTCAAAATCATCGAGAATGGCATAGATATTCTCAAAACCCCGGTCGTGCATGGCCGATATGCGCCGGATATACTCATCGGGTTTGAAGCCGTTGCAAACAATTTCGATTTTCTTATCGAGCCAGCCTTTCTGAAAAGTTTTTTCAATCAGGTCCATGTCATATGCCGAGGATGTTTCCAACTGTGCCTTTCGTTTCAGCACTTCTTCGATCACAAAAGAAAACTGGGAGCTTTTTGTACAGTAGCAGTAGTTGTACTTGCCCTTGTATCCCTGTCTTTCGATGGCTCCGTTGAAGCAATTCCGGGCACGGTCTATCTGAATGCTGATCTTGGGCAGGTAAAAAAGCCGGACGGGTGTTTCTTCATCGGCAATTTCCTCCATGAGGTCAATTCCGTAGAAATGGAGATGCCCGTTTTTGACATCAAAACCTTCGATCGGGAAATCGAAAGTTTGTTTTATGAGGTCGATGTATCGTTGTTTCATGGCATTTTTTGCGAACCGGTGGACGGAAATGAGAGAGGGCAAAATTAATCTCTTTGTGCGGCATTCCGTTTTCTTTTCGGAAAAGCCCGTTGAAAGCACCCCGTACTGCGGGGCAATGCTTTCAAAGTTGCTTCTTAAGAAGGCATTTTTTGTAATTTTGGGAGCATCAATCAAGGAGCTATGGAAGAGCAGAAAAATGCAGCGTTTTCGCAGGAAGAAAGAATGGGATTTGAAGAATTCAGAAAGGAAGTGCTGAACGACTATCGCCTGGCAGTGCTGAGCCGCGAAGCCAGCCTGATAGGCCGGAAAGAAGTGCTGACCGGCAAGGCGAAGTTTGGCATTTTCGGTGACGGAAAGGAAGTGCCGCAGCTCGCCATGGCAAAGGCATTCCGTGCGGGCGACTTCAGAAGCGGCTATTACCGCGACCAGACCTTTGTGCTGGCTACGGGCATGGGTACTGTGGAGCATCTGTTTGCCCAGCTGTATGCCGATACGGACCTGGAGCGCGAACCTTTCTCCGGAGGACGGCAAATGAACAATCACTTTGCCACGCGCTCGCTGAACCCCAACGGGGAGTGGAAGTATCTCACAAAGATGAAGAATACGGCCTCCGATACTTCGCCCACGGCAAGCCAGATGGCCCGGGCGGTAGGCCTTGCCCTGGCGTCAAAGAAATATCGCGAAAACCCGGATATCCCCGCTGCCGAACGCTTTTCGATGAATGGCAATGAAGTGGTTTTTTGTACCATTGGTGACGCCAGCACCTCCGAGGGCATCTTCTGGGAATCCTTGAATGCAGCCGGTGTCCTGCAAATTCCCCTGGCCATTTCTATATGGGATGACGGATACGGCATTAGTGTCCCGATTGATTATCAGACGACAAAGAAGAGCATATCCGAAGTCCTCAAGGGATTCAAACGGGATGAAAACGGAGGGCTCGACATCTATACCCTGGATGCGTGGGATTATCCCGCCCTGATCGAGACCTATCAAAAGGGAATCCAAAAAATAAGAGACACGCACATTCCGGCAGTCTTTCATGTCAAAGGAGTTACCCAGCCGCAGGGACACAGTACTTCGGGCTCTCACGAACGGTATAAGTCGAAAGAGCGCCTGGAATGGGAAAAAGAATTTGACTGCAACCGGAAGATGCGGGCCTGGATTGAGAGCAAGAAGCTGGCTACGGCCCAAGAGCTGGATGAAATTGAGAAGGAGGCCCGCAAAGCGGCCCGTGATTCGCAAAAACGGGCCTGGACGGAAATGCGAAAGCCCATCGATGGCGAAATTAAAGAAGCTCTGGCTCTGATGCAGCGGCTGGCATCGGTCTCGGCCCGTGCAGCAGAGATCAACGAAACTGTGAATGAGCTCAGCCGGGCAATCACACCCATCCGCAGGGATTATTTTGCAGCCGTGAAGAAAGCCCTCAGAGCAAGTATCGGTGAGCAAAGCCCCGAGCGGGAAGCCCTCGCACAATGGTTGAAGAAAAAGCAGGACTTTGCAGATGATGCCTATCGAAGCAAATTATACAGCGACTCGAATGAATCACTTGCCCGTGTGGAGCCTGTGCCCGCTGTCTTTTCGGACAATTCGGAGCGGAAGAACGGATATGAGATACTGAATGAATACTTTGACAGCATGCTCGCCCGCCATCCCGATGTTTTTGCCTTCGGTGAGGACCTGGGCAAGATCGGAGATGTAAATCAGGGCTTTGCCGGTCTCCAGGAAAAGTATGGCGAGAGCCGGGTCTTTGATACGGGCATTCGCGAGGCAAGCATCATCGGACAGGGAATAGGAATGGCCATGCGGGGCCTGCGGCCCATAGCCGAGATTCAGTATTTGGATTACCTGATCTACGGCCTTCAACCCATTGTGGACGATTTGGCTACCCTGCAATATCGCAGCAGGGGCGGACAGAAGGCCCCGGTGATTATACGTACCCGCGGACACCGCCTCGAAGGTATATGGCATACCGGCTCGCCCATGGGTATGATCATCAACTCCGTGAAAGGGGTGCATGTTTGCGTACCGCGCAATATGACCCAGGCCGCAGGCATGTACAATGCCCTCCTCAAGTCCGATGAACCCGGTATCATCATCGAATGCCTCAACGGATACCGCCTGAAAGAGCGCAGACCCGACAATCTGGCCGACTATACAGTGGTGCCCGGCCATGCCGAAATCCTGCAGGAAGGAAGCGATGTGACCCTCGTAAGCTACGGGTCTACCCTGCGTGTGGTACAGGATGCCATGAAGATGCTTGAGGAGAAAAATATCTCCTGTGAACTGATTGACGTACAGAGTCTAATTCCTTTTGACCGGGATCATCTGATTGCCGAGTCGCTGAAGAAGACAAACCGGGTCGTATTCATAGATGAGGACGTGCCGGGAGGCGCCACGGCCTATATGATGCAGCAAGTACTTGAAGAGCAGCAGGCTTACTATTGGCTCGATTCCGAGCCGCTGAGCATCACTGCGGCTGAGAACAGGGCCGCTTATGCTTCGGATGGCGATTACTTTTGCAAACCCAATGCCGAGGAGATATTCGAACGGGTATATGAACTGATGGCGGAAGCTGCACCATCGGATTATCCAGCGTTGTACTGAGCGTTTTGTTTCTTGAAAGAAAAGAGATGGATAAAAAAAGGCCGCTCGGATTGAGACGGCCTTTTTTCTTTTTCTGTGCTTTCTCTTATTTGATCACCAGAAGTTTTTTGGTGATGATCGAAGAACCATTGCTGAAGTTATAGAAGTATATGCCACTGCTGACATTGCTGGCATCCCATTGTACCGTGTGCATGCCGGCTGTTTGTGAACCGTTATAAAGGGTAGCGATTTCACGACCCAGCGCATCCATTATAGTAATGTGCAGATTGTCGATATTTTCACTTGTGATATATCGGATATTGGTTGTGTTTTGCACAGGGTTGGGGAAGGCACTGATGCTGTTGAATGAAGAAGCAATATCATCAATACCTACACCGAGGAATGAAGCTGTAACTCCTTCGAAAGCAGTTCCGTCTGCATTTTCTACCGTCAGGGTACCTGTGGCAAGTCCCCGGATGAAAATATCGGAACAGCTGTCGCTTTTTCCTTCCATCGTGCCGTCCTCATTTCTGAATACCAGACCGATATTGGTCAGGGTGCTGTCACGATCCACACCGTAGTAATCCCAGATATGGATGGTAATGGTCCATTCATCGACATTGCCGGTCGGGCTCATTTGGCCTATTCCGTCATCCTGACCCCAGTTGCCTACTACGGATTCCCATACGTCATTGGCTCCGCCAATTCCGACTCCGCTGTGCATATACATCTTGGCAGCACCAATTGGCTGGCATCCCGCACCGCTTTTGTTGGCATCGTAAGTAATTTTTAAACTGTCGGCAGGCTGTGCCATCGCAATCACTGTAAAGAATAGTACAATGAAGGTGGCAAATGATTTTGTAACAAGTGTTTTCATAGGCTCTGAAATTTTTGTTTGTTTGAAAATTGTTCTAGCAATAAAGATAAAAAACCTTGTTTACAATTCGGTAATAATATCATCATATTTCCACGCCTGAAAGTTTAAAAGTCCTTAATTATAAAGCATTTGGAGACTTTGTTCCGGAAAAAATATTCGTGAATAAATATTTGTTAGTCGTTTTAACAAATAATTAAACTTTGAAAATATGTTAAAATTTGATGGAATTTTGATTTCGACACTATGATTTCAGTCTTTCGAGGCCTGCTCTTGCCTGGCTTTCAATGCTTTTCCGGTAGGTATGGTTGTGATATTGCATGGCCTTTTGAAAGTAGCTTCGTGCCTTTTTCCGCTCACCGGCCTCTTCGGCCATGAGGGCGATCTGCAGGCAGGCATTTGCCGCAAAATAAAAAGGACTGTTGTGAGAAGAGGCCCGGATGCACCTTTCGAAATAGAGCAGGGCCTTTTTGTCCTCTTTCCGTTTCTGATAAATGCGGCCCATGCGGTAGTTGAACTCCAGTATGTGGGCGGGGAGCGTGAAAGAAAAGGAGCGGAAGTCCGAAAGTGTTTGAAGTGCTTTTTCATAATACCCCCCGTCAAAGAGAAGGCGGCTCTTCAGCAACCGGGGGTCCGGCTCTACCCCGGCTTCGGCTTCTTGCTGTGCTGCGCGGTCTTCTTCAATCTGCCCGAAACCATCGTTCAGCACTTTTGACATGGCATCGTGGTAGCCCCCGTTGTCGCCAGCCGTCAGGCGCAGCCAGGCAATCTTTTGCCAGGCGGCTTTGATATAGTTTCTGCCTTTGAAATTTTCTATGAAATGGAGAAGCAACTTTTCTCCGCGAGGGTCCAGTTTGTGCACCAGCGCAAGGCCTTCGAGGTACTCGAGAAAAGGAATTTCGAAGTAGGCCTCTCCCCGGGGGCGCTCCTCGATAATGCGGATGACTGCATCATTGTGTCCCGTGTACGAAGCCACCGATGCTTTTGTAAAGCAGGCCAGCAGGTCGTCCGCTTCGCCAAACCCGGGATCGGAGACCAACGCCCACGCACCGGCACCGTCTTGCAGAAGATGCAGTTTGAGAAAGGCCTGCAGCATCTTTACTTCCGGGTGAAAGGGGAAGTCGTTGTGGCGGCAATACTTTACAACTTTTTCCATCTCGGCCATACCGGTTTCGATAGAGCCTTCGAAGCCCAGCTTTTCGACACCCCATCGATATTCCTTCGGAATGGCGCCCACCACCGTGTGCATGACGGCCAGGCTTTTCAGATTGTACACAAAGCCGGGAAATGCCTTCCGGTTGGCCTCGAGCAGGGCATAGGCTTTTTTTACGTTCATAAACGCACCTATGTACTCTTCAAACTTGAGCCGGGCAATTCCCCAGTGCAATTGCACTTCGGCCAGGCAATAGCGATAGAACGGACTTTCCTTCGGCCCTTTGACCAGCCGCTTCAGTCGCTCGTTGCGCCTGTCGGAGAGCCGGTAGTAAAGCAATTCGTCTTCCGAAATATAGACTTTGAAAAAGTCAATGTAGTCTTCCAGCAGAAGGGGAATGAGATTGTCAGGATCGCTTTTCTTTTCCTGCTCCAACAGGTCCCGGCCACGGTCGAGGCGGAGTTTGAATATCTCCGCTGCTGCCTGTTTGCAATTTTCGCTAAAGCGATAGTGCGGTGCAGCTACCGCAAGCAGCTGAGCGTTGAAAAGCAAAAACAAAAAAATGCGCATGCTGTGAAAATAACGGCCCCTGCCGTGATAAACAATTGCCCGGGGCAATAGGCAGGTATTTTATAAAAGAAAGGTCATCTGCGATACATTTGCCCTCATAAAACCATGCGAAATTGGAAAAAAGGAAAGCCCCGGCTGCAAGAAAGATATTCAGGAAACTGACCCGTCACGGGCACCAGCGAATAGATGAGTATTACTGGATGAATCAACGGGATGACGAGCAAGTGCTGGCTCATCTGAAAGCAGAGAACCGATACACGGAAGAGACCATGCAAGCAGTCGGCAAATTGAAGGAAGAGTTGTTTGCCGAGTTGACAGCGCGAATCAGGGAAGATGATCGCAGTGTGCCCTACCGCCACAGGGGTTATTGGTATTTTACTCAATATGAGAAAGGCAGGGAATATCCCCTGTATTACCGGAGAAAGGATACGGCAGGAGCCAAAGATGAATTGATGCTTGATGTGAACCGGCTGGCGGAAGGAGCATCGTATTGTGATGTGGCCGGATTTTCCGTTTCACCCGACAATCGTCTGATGGCCTATGCCGTTGACCGGGTCGGACGCAGGCAGTACCTCATCCGGATCAGGGACCTGGAGAAAGGAGTGGATCTGGAACCGGAAATCGAGGATACGGCCGGAGATATGGAGTGGGACCGATCCGGCTCCTTCCTCTATTTTGTCGGAATTGACCCTGAGACCCTGCGCAACGACAAAGTCTGGCGCTTCGACCTCGAAACTTCGAAAAAAGAACTTCTCTACTTTGAAGAAGACGAAACCTGCGAAGTGGAAATTGACCTGTCGCGGTCTGAGAAGTATCTTTTAATTCACTCGGAAAGCAAAAACAGCTCGGAAGTGCAGTTGATTGACCGCTCCGATCCTGCTGCACTGCCCTTTCTCTTTCATGCCCGCGAGGAGGGGCATCTCTATTCTTTGGATCATTTCAGGGGGCGATTTTATATGCTGAGCAACCGGGAAGCGATTAATTTCAGGCTTCTTAGCACGCCCGAAGATCACTATGAAGCGGAGCATTGGAAAGAGATTGTTGCACACAGAAACGATGTATTGCTCGAAGATTTTGAGCTATTCGATGACTTTATCGTCACCGAAGAGCGAAAGGAAGGACTGCTGACACTGCTCATCCGAAGGCCGGACGGAAGCATCGACCATCAAATATCCTTTGACGAATCAGCTTATCTCGCAAATATTTATATCAATCCGGAACCCGGAACCTCGCTTCTTCGCTATTCCTACTCTTCGCTGACGACTCCCGCCACCATTATAGATTATGATATGAAAAGCAGGGATAAAAAAATAAGGAAAGTGCAGGAAGTGCCGGGTTATGATCCCGAAGATTATGTCAGCGAGCGAATATGGGCCCGTTCGCATGACGGTGCACGAGTGCCGGTATCCTTGCTGCGCAGAAAAGATACGCCCCTCGATGCCACGGCTCCGCTCTTGCTCTACGGCTACGGGTCATACGGGATCAGTATGGATGCGGCTTTTAATCATGCACGGCTCAGCCTGCTCGACCGGGGATGGATATATGCCATCGCACACGTCAGGGGAGGCGAGGAGATGGGCAGGGCCTGGTACGAGAAGGAAGGCCGCATGCTTAAGAAAATGAATACTTTCTTTGATTTTATTGCCTGTGCCTCACATTTGTGTGAGCGGGGATATACTTCGAAAGAGCGCCTCTTTGCCATGGGCGGAAGTGCAGGCGGCCTTTTGATAGGAGCCGTGATCAATCTCCGTCCCGGCCTTTTCCGCGGGGTGGTGGCAGCCGTGCCCTTTGTCGATGTCTTGACGACCATGCTCGATGACCGCATTCCACTTACCACACAGGAATATGAAGAGTGGGGCAATCCGCAGGAGAAGGAATATTACGACTACATCCTTCAATATTCTCCATACGACAATATCCGGGATCAGGAATACCCGGCAGTGCTGGCCGCCACCGGATACCATGACTCACAGGTGCAATACTGGGAGCCCGCAAAGTGGGTAGCCCGCCTGCGTGACCACCAAAAAGGGGTTGCTCCCGTGCTTCTGCATGTCAATTTTGAAGCCGGCCACGGAGGGGCTTCGGGCCGCTATGAGGCCTATCGCGAAATAGCCCTTTACTATGCTTTCCTGATCGGAGTATACGAAGGAAAGATCGGGACTAAGGAAGACGACTGCTGAAAGAGAAGTGATCAAAGGCGTTTGTCCAGCTTTTGAATGGCTTCTTCCACCACCTTATTGTGTTTTAGCTTTTTGGCCTCGGCCAGGTGTGTGAGGGCTTTTTCTTTCTGCCCTTTTTTCAGAAAGATATCGGCAAGGCTTACGTGCGCCACGGCCCGGTCGTTGGCCAGCGACAAGCCGGCTTGCAGGGCCTGTTCAAAACTTTTTTGTG
>JALSIH010000032.1 GCA_026981615.1 Chitinophagales bacterium | reverse complement strand
GGCCACTGACGAAGCGGTGCGTGGCATCGCTTGTCAGGGTGCTGACTGCCGGAGGCACGTCAGCATTCGAGTCCTGCTCACTGACGAAGGCCCGGAGGGCCCGTCAGGATGCTTACCGGCCGGAGGCCGCGTCAGCACCCCGCTACGAAGAGAGCCCGGATGCGCATGCATTCGGGTTTTTTTGTTTATGTGTCGGGAGTTCATGAAGGTTCGAGTTTTTTGAGATAGGATTTATCGCAGGCCACTGACGAAGCGGTGCGTGGCATCGCTTGTCAGGGTGCTGACTGCCGGAGGCACGTCCGCATTCGAGTCCTGCTCACTGACGAAGGCCCGCAAGGGCCGTGTCAGTAGCCCGCTACGAAGAAAGGACAGAGCTCGAAGAATCGATGAACCTACCTTCCCTTTTCTTCCGTCTTTTTCCCTCCGGATGCTTTCTCCGTGCTTTTAATAATTAGAAGTATTTTTGATTTCGGATATGAAAAACTTCGAAAAGGTACAGCGTGACTTTTATGCCGTGGCCAAACCGGCCATGTGGCTGATTCTCGTTACGGGGATCATCTTCATTTTGATGTACTTCAAGACTCTGCTTCAGCCACTGATGATTGCTGCCATTATCTGGTACTTTATCAAATTGCTGCAAAATATGGTTAGCCGCATCCGCATTGGGAAGCTGGCCATGCCGGGCTGGATTCAAAATATTCTGTCGGCCATCATCATATTCGCCATCTTATATCTGACCGTGGAGATGCTGGTTCTCAATATCCAGGAGATTATTGCAGCACTTCCATCCTATGATTTTCATTTTGAGGAGCTTGTTTCCAAGGCCGAACCGTATATCGGAAGCGACTTGATCACCGGATTTAAGGATAAAATACCATCCATAAGTGAACTGCAACCCATTTTATCGGGGCTGCTCAACTCTTTTACTTTTACCCTGGGGCAGATCTTCGTGATCATTTTTTACACAGCATTTATGATCTTCGAAGATTCCATGTTCGCCCGGAAAATGCAGATCATTCTCAGTGACAGCCCCAAAGAAATACGCGAAAGACGGGTGCTCAAGCGAATCAGTGTCTCTATCAGGAAATATGTGGTTGTCAAAATCTATGTCAGCCTTCTTACGGCCTTTCTCGGAATGATTGTACTGCTCATATTTGATGTGAACTATCTCTTTCTGTGGACATTTCTTTTGTTTGTTCTGAATTTCATTCCTTACATAGGCTCCTTCATTGCGACCCTTTTGCCTGCTGTTTTTGCCGCGGTGCAGTATGGCCGATTTATGGAGTTTGTCATTGTTTTTTCTTTGATTGAGGCGGTGCAACTGCTGGTGGCCAATGTGATTGAGCCGAGAATGGTGGGACGAACCCTTAATCTGAGTCCGCTGGTCGTAATGGTTTGCCTGGTCTTCTGGGGCTATGTCTGGGGCCTGCTCGGGATGATCATAGCCGTCCCCGTGACTTCCGTGCTGGTCATTGTGATGTCGCAATTTAAGTCGACCAGAGACATTGCCGTCCTCCTTTCGGAGAATGGAGAGCTGGAACCCATAGATGCTTAAATATTGAACACTGCGACAATGGGGCAGTGGTCGCTTCCCCGCACTTCCGTTAGAATTTCCGCTTCTGTCAGCCGCTCTTTCAGGTCTTCCGATAGGTAGATATAGTCGATGCGCCAGCCGATGTTTCGCTCCCGTGCTTTCGTTCTCATCGACCACCAACTGTATTTGACCTCATCCGGGTGGCAATAGCGAAAGCTGTCTATATATCCCGACTTCTCGACTTTGTCCATCCATTCCCGTTCGATGGGGAGGAAGCCCGATTTTTTCTCATTTTCTTTGGGGCGTGCCAGGTCCATTTCCTCATGGGCCGTATTTACATCTCCGACAAAGATCTGCGAAGACCCGAGCGCTTGGCGTTCATGAAGCAGATGCTCCAAAAAGCGATCATAAAACCACATTTTGTATTGAAGCCGCTCATCGCTGCTTTTTCCATTCGGGAAATAGACATTGTAGAGGCTTATTCCTTTCAGCGATTCATGCTCAAAACGGGTGTGGATAATGCGGCCTTCCTCGTCCATTGCGCCCACTCCGATGCCGGGCTTGTGCACGGCCCTGAGCGATTTAAGTGTAAGGGTCATGACACCGCTCCAGCCCTTCTTCGCACTTGCTTCGGCATGTGCGAGTTCATAACCCAGCTCATCGATTTCGTGCATAAATTTTTGCACATCGGCATCGCTCTCCAATTGATGGTCCTGCAGCTTGGTTTCCTGCAACGCGAGGTAAGACGGCTTGCGGGTTTTAATAAATTCCATGAGTTCCCCGCGCCTGAGAATGGCTCTCAGTCCGTTTACATTCCAGCTATATACATCCAGTTTCATAGTTTCGATTTAGCGAAATCAAAGTTACACATTCGGGTGCTAAGCCTCCGGCAGCTTCGGTGAGAATATGCCCCGGCAGAGCCTCTTTGTCCTTGGTGATTCTGATTTTCCCCGGGATCGAAGCGGGCATGTGTTTTATCTTTGCTCAGGCAAAGTAAAACGGATATAATCAATGAGTGCCCGGGGCCGAGCAAAGAAATCAGGGAAAAGGTATTTGGGGGTATTTTCCCTTGCTGCCATGGGTATAGGTTCGATGGTGGGTGCAGGCATCTTTGCGCTCCTGGGCGAGGCGGGCCTTTTGGCAGGGCCGGCCACTTATATTTCCTTCCTTATCGGGGGCGTGGTGGCCTTGTTGAGCGGCTATTCATTGTCCAAACTCGGGGCTCGTTTTCCGGCTGCCGGAGGACTGGTGGAATATCTCACTCAGGCTTATGGTGTCAATCTTTTCTCGGGCGGGCTCAGTGTCATGCTTTATTATTCCACCCTCGTAGGGCTGGCACTTGTGGCCAAGGCCTTTGGCGCCTATGCGGCCGCACTTACGGGCTTCGCTGCTTCCCCACAGGCGGTCAACGCCTATGCCCTGGGAATTCTGCTTTTCCTCGGCCTTGTCAATTTCAGAGGTGTGCGCAGGGTGGCGGAGTTTGAAAATATGGTCGTGGGTATCAAAGTGAGCGTTCTTTTTCTTTTTGTCATTGCCGGTCTTATCACCCTTCGCCCCGATCTGCTGGCACCGGCCCTCTATCCGGGCATGTCCCCCATCCTCTACAGCCTGGCCATCACCTTTTTTGCGTATTCCGGCTTTGGTGTGATCACCAACGCGGCCGAGGAAGTGAAAAATCCGGCCAAAACCCTGCCGCGTGCCATGTTTCTTGCCATCGCTACCGTCATGGTGCTTTACATGGGGGTGGCGCTGGCCGTGTACGGAAACCTCTCGGTAGAGGAAGTGGTGAAAGCCAGCGAATATGCCCTTGCCGAGGCGGCCAGGCCGGTATTCGGGATGGCCGGCTTTACGATTGTTGCCGTTGCCGCCCTTTTTTCCACTTCTTCGGCCATCAATGCCACGCTTTTTTCAGTTACCAATATTACTTATGAACTGGCAAAAAACGGGGAACTGCCTGCTGCATACGGAAAGCCCCTCGGGCAGAGCCGCGAAGGCCTGCTCATCAGTCTTCTGCTTATCATCCTCCTCACCTTGTTTCTGGATCTGTCGCAAATAGCCGCTGTAGGTTCTCTGGCCATCCTCACCCTTCATCTCTTTGTCCATGCCGGACATTTCAAAGTCATACGGAAAACGGGCGCCTCTACCCGGCTCGTGGCGCTGGCAGCCCTTAGCGAATTTGTGGTAATTGCGCTGGCCCTCTATCACCTGAGTTCTGCGTCAATCCGGATTGTACTCTTCTTTTCAGGCTTGATTCTCCTGTCCTTTGCAAGCGAGGCGCTCCTTCGAGCTCAACTGAAAAGGGAAATCAAGCCCCGCTTTCACGATCATCTTTTTGACCTCCTGAAAAAGGAAGTCAAAGAATTCCTTCACAGATAGCGATGGTTTTTATTGGATAAAGATCTTTTTTATTTTCAGAAGCTGTCCGCCCTTGCTTCGCAATTCAATAAAATAGATACCCGGAAGCAGTTTGGATGTATTGATCAAAGCTTCATTGCTTTTGAGAAGCATGCGTCCGCTGGCATCGTAAAGGCGGATGCTGAAAGGCTGATCTGCAAGAATTCTGATTTCCTTATCTGCCGGGTTGGGATAAATACGAGTGGCATTCTTCTTCGCAAAAGCCTTGGTTCCGGTGCTGAGGCGGCATGTTTCAATGCGAACGGTATCGCTGCCGTCTGCTTTCATCCGGTAAATCTGCCAGGGTTTGCCCGGGTATTTATGCGAAAAATAGATATTGCCTGAAATGGGGTGGTAAACAGGATAATAAAAATATTCATTATCGGCAGCATAGGTCAGTTGTTTCCAATTGCTTCCGTCCGCATTGCTTTCGACTATGTCACTTCCATTGTTGTAACCGGCCCATTCCGTGGTATGGAAAATAAGTTTTGTATTGTCCGGATTGAGGTGAAATCCGCCTTCCGATGTTCCGAATGTATTCGGGTCGGTGATGTCCGTGCTGTTCATGCCGTTGCTGTCCATCACAGCAATGTGGTTGTCCGCATTGTATCCGATCGAATAATAAATTTTCCGGCCGTCTTTACCGTAGCAGGGGTCCGAATTCCACCAGGCTCCGCTCGTTTGGGTAATTTGCCTTCGATTCTTTCCGGAGCTGTCCATAACAAATATCTCGGGATAGGGAGACTCGTCCCAGGCATCGAAAATGATCCGCTTTCCATCGGGGGAGAAGGAGGGCTTGCCGTCATAGATATGATTATCGGTTAATTGTTTTTTATGGCTGCCGTCCGAGTTCATAATAAATATCTCGGATTGGTTGCCATAGAGGTTCTCTGCGAAAACCACCTTTTTCCCATCCGGACTGACTTCCGGAAACAATGCAGGGGCCTCGCTATAAGTGAGTCTTTCAATGTTTTGACCGTTGCTGTCCATCCGGTAGATTTCCCAGTCGCTGCTGTCGCGATCAGAGACAAAATAAATGTAATTGCCATCGGGTGAGAATACGGCAAAAAGACTGTTGCAACCTTGTCCATGCAGGTCATGAAAGAGAATCGCAATAAAAGAAAAGAGAAGGATACTTGCTTTTTTCATGATGAATGCCTTTAGTGTGTGAGTAATACCGGCAAGTACGAAAAAAGGATTTAGAAATTTGATGATGCAGGTCATAACGCATCATAAAAAATAAATATCATGAAACCATTGTAACAGTAGTATAAAAATATAATTGCTCTATTTGATAAGAAGATTAGATAACTAATTAGAGAGGAAGCCGCCATCGACCGGAATCAATGCGCCATGTACATAGCTGGCCAGGTCTGAAGCGAGGACAAGAGCCATGTGGGCTACTTCTTCGGCTTTGCCGAGGCGGCCGGCCGGAATGCGTTGCCGGAAATGGAAGGCATCGCGCACGAGGCCAAACTCGAGATGCCGGATGCCCTTCCAGGCTGCGGATTGGGTGCCGCGGGTCAATATGCCTCCGGGAATGACGGCATTGATGCGGAAACCCCGGGAGGCAAACTCACGTGCCAGGTCGCGCGTGAGGGTAATGACACCCACTTTTGACAGAGAATATTGTGAGAGCCCTGTCTTAAAGGGCATAATGGCTTCGATAGAGCCGATATTCACAATGATTCCGCCCCGGCCTTTGTTTCTCCGTATGAAATGCTGGCACATCCAGATGACGGAATATAGGTTGAGATTCATTACCCGGTCGAG
>JALSIH010000031.1 GCA_026981615.1 Chitinophagales bacterium | reverse complement strand
TGAGCATCAGAGATGCCAACGGATGCAGCTATCTGGATACGGTATCCCTCCAATACGACACACGGCTTTTGCTTTCTGTTCAGGCTGCGGATGAAAGTTGCCCCGGCAAGACGGACGGCAGCATCCTGGTACTCGTACAAGGAGGCACCGGGCCTTTCAGCTACCAATGGAACGATGGACGGAACGGCAGCCTGCTGGACAGCCTGGGTGCGGGCAGCTACGCCCTTACCGTGAGCGACAGCAACGGATGCACGGCAGATACGAGCATCACACTGACAAGCAGCGCAGCTTTTAGCGTTGATCTCGGACCCGACATCACCATTGATGCGGGGGCGGAGCTGACCATCACCCCCGTGGTAAATCCACCGGGCAATTATCAGTTTATCTGGAAACCGGGCCGCGGTTTATCCGACAGCCTCTCGGAAATCGTAATCGCCTCGCCAAAGCAAAGCACCACGTACATACTCACGGTAATCAATGCCGATGGCTGCACGGCCAGTGATTCCATTGCGGTTAATATCCGGCCCAGTGTGCTGGTGGGACTGCCCAATGCCTTTTCGCCCAATGGAGACGGCATCAATGATCTTTTCTTTGTGCATCCCGCAGTTGAAATAAGTGAAATCCGCATCTACGACCGCTGGGGCCAACTTATCTACCTCGGCACAAGCCCCTGGAACGGCCGCTATGCCAGCGGAAGCCCGGCCCCGGCCGGCATGTATGTATTCCGTGCCGTACTTCAGTATCCGGGCAGCGAATTTCGCTTTGAGGTAAAAGGAGAAGTAATCCTTTTGCGCTAAAAGAATTGCTCTATTTTTGTGGCATGAGTCGCCAGGAGCTTATTGAAAATATCAAAAACAGAGCCTCTTTTCTCTGTGTGGGCCTCGATACCGATCTGCGGAAGTTGCCCGCATCTCTGCCCCGCAATGCAGAAGGCATGCTCGAGTTTAACCGGGCCATCATTGAGGCCACGAGCGAGTATTGTGTGGCCTACAAACCCAACACGGCATTCTACGAAGCCCTCGGATCGGAAGGATGGAAAGTTTTGGAAGAAAGCATCCGCCTGATTCCGAAGGACAAACTGGTGATTGCCGATGCCAAACGGGGAGACATCGGCAACACCTCGGGGCTCTATGCCCGGGCCTTCTTCGGGCATCTTCAGTGCGATGCGATCACTGTGGCACCGTATATGGGCTATGACAGCATCTCTCCTTTTCTCGATTTTCCCGGTAAGTGGACCATCCTGCTGGCGCTCACCAGCAATGACGGCAGCCGCGATTTTCAAATGCTCGGTTGCCCGGATATCCCCCTTTATAAGACCCTCATCAAAAAAGCCATGCAATGGGGGGATGCGGACAGGCTGATGTTTGTAGTAGGAGCCACACGCGAAGAAGAACTGAAAGCAGTTCGCAGCCTGGCTCCGCAACATTTTTTTCTCGTACCCGGCATCGGAGCCCAGGGCGGAAATCTGAGACGCGTCTGTGAGCTTTCAATGACCGATGACATCGCCTTGCTCGTAAATGCCTCGCGCTCGATTATTTATGCTTCCGCGGGCAGCGACTATGCCGCAGCAGCCGGACATGCGGCAAAGAAATTACAGGAAGAAATGGCCTCTATTCTCGAAATGAGAGGAATCCTCTGATTATCCTCTTCGCGAGGAAGCCCCCACGATGGCTCCAATCACCGCACCCACGCCCGTTGATATCAGTATTTTCGTTCGTATGGCTTCAAGGTCGATGCCGCCAAACTTCAATATAAATTCCCCCACGAGATTCCGGTCAAAGAACAAAGCCTCTATGCTTATAAAGTGGCCGTCTCCGACCTGTGCAAAGAAATAGTAGCCCAGGCCAAAAGCAATCGCGGCAAAAAGCAGTATCGAAATAATTATCCGCATCATCTAATTTGAGTTTAAGTTCTTCCATTTTCTTTCAAAGTCTTCCTCTCCGGCCGTCATCTCTCTTTCTCCGGGTCGTATTCGCAAGATCAAGCCATGGCTGCCGACTATAAAAAACCCTCTGTCCGGACTTGTTTCCATTTCATAGAGATTAAAGTTACTGACTTTGAAGAGCTTTCGCCCGCTTCCGTTGTCGATTTCCAGAACACCGGCCGAGGCGAGAGAGACCAGCCACGGGCCCGAACGTTTGACACTCCAGCATATAGCCGTTCCGGGCAGTGTATGCGTGCTTCCGTCCATGCGGCCGGAAATGGCCCCGGGCTTGAAGAGAATATGCCGCGTTCCGGCCAGCAGGTCATTTTCTTCATCGAATTGGTGAATGAGGAGGACCCTGTTGCGGAGTTCGCTCATCCAGCGACCGTCTTTGCGAAGAGAAATGAGTCTTTTGCGCGAGAGCGGATTATAAACTGCGGCCATCAGTTTCCCCTGCACGAGGTCCACATCCCAGACCATGGCAAAAGGATTGGAGTACACCCTCTGCCAGGTATCTCCGCCATCCACGGAGCGAATAATAAATCCTTTCGGCAGTCGGGCTCTGCTTTGCGCTATTTTCGAACTTCCTCCGCATACGAAGACCTCCCCGTTGGGGCCGCTGGCCGTTTCATAGAAGACCTTGTCTTCAAATCCTTTCACTTGCCTGATGCGCCATGTTCCGGTTTTCCGGTTATGGAAATACAAAGTCCCTTTTTCGGCCGCGAGCAGGACCTGCCCGTCAGCGAGGGTGTCAATCTTCAAAATGTCCAGTCCCAGGGAGGGATAATGAACGGCCTTCAGCTCTCCTGCAGCATTCATCGCATAGAGAACACCATTTTCGCCTCCCAGCCAATACTCCGAGCGGCCGAGGCGGAAGATGTCATAAAAGGAAGAATCGGGATAATCGGCACTGCGGATAAGCTCAAATGACTGGGCTTTGGAATTCTGAAGCAGGAAAAGAAAACCGAGCAAGAGCAGATATCGCATAGAATCTCTTTAATGGCAAATACCGTTAATTTATTGCCATTTCCCTGTTCCAATTATCGGGCCACTTCATCTTATCCAGGTCTTGCATGTATTTGTTCTTCAGGATTTCAAAGGCAGCTTTCTTTTCGTCCGGCAATGGCTTGGAGGGGGGAAATTTTTCGCGCAGCGGATCCACCTGTCGCCCGTTTTTCCAGAAACGATAGCATACATGGGGCCCGGTGGCAAGCCCCGTACTTCCCACATAACCGATCACATCTCCCTGCTTCACGACTTTGCCCGGGCGAATGCCTTTGGCAAATCGCTTCATATGCAGATATTGCGTAGTGTAGGTGCTGTTGTGTCTGATTTTTACGTAATTCCCGTTGCCGCGTGTGTACGATGCGGCAATCACCACTCCGTCACCGGTAGAGAGGATGGGTGTGCCGTAAGGTGCCGCATAATCGGTTCCGAGGTGCGCCTTCACACGCTTCAAGATCGGATGATAGCGCCTCAGACTGTAGCGGGAAGTCAGCGTGGAAAACTTCACGGGTGACTTGAGAAAGGCCTTGCGCACACTGATTCCGTTTTCGTCATAATAACCTGCCGCGCTGCTGTCATCGAAATAAAAGGCATAAAAAGGCTCATCGCGATGGTAAAACACCGCAGCCTTGATATCGCCAATGCCTACGGATGCTCCATCCACGAATTTTTCTTCGAAAATCACTTTAAAGCGGTCTCCTTTTTGAATCCGGTAGAAATCGATGGTCCAGGCATATATATCGGCCAGTTTCAGTGCCAGCAATGCATTGACGCCAATGTCCTGCATGGTTTCGTAGAGGCTCGAGTTAATTACTCCGGCTATCTCACGATCGACCCTCTCCACCTCTTTTTCCTCCTCGTAAACCCGCACCGAATCGGGGTTGCTGAAATCGTAAACCACATATTCTACGGCATTGGGCTGGTAAATAAAACAGCAAGCGACCGAATCCTTGTTGCTAAGTACATAATAGGGCTTTCCCTCCTGCAAATACCTTACGTCAAAAACCGGCCGGGCCGCCCGGGCCACCTTGTCAATGGTCAGGTAGCTCACACCGTAGCGGGTGAGGATATTGCTTAAGAATTCCCCTTCCCGGATGCTGCCTTCGTTCAGAATAAAGGAATCTTTGGCAAAACCGAATATGCTGTCGGCCTTCTTTTCCTGAAAAAGCTCCATCGCTTCGGCAGGAGCTTCCTCCTCTTTGGCGGAATGCGGCCGGCAGGCAGAAAAGACCAAAAGGCCGAATACAAAAATGAGCACCCTGTACATGGAAACAAATTTAAGGCGAATGTGCAGTTAATACCTGTCCGGAGGCACTTTTATTGCGGCCGGGGCAAATCTTACAAATCCCATATGCTGCTTCGCCTGCACCGGTTCATGTAAGCCCGGATATTGAGAATGAATGCCATGCCGAGATAAATAAACACCGGAGACCCGAATGTGAGGAAGGAAGTGTAAATAAAAAAGAGGCGAATGCGATAGGAGGGAATGTGCATCTTCTCGCCCAGGAACTCGCAAACCCCAAAGACCATGGGTTCAAATATGGATCTGATTCTTTGCATAGACAATGGTCTTTCGAAATTAAGAAAAATCATGCTTCCGCCTTTCATCCCGTTCCGCCCCCTTTCAGGACTTCATGACCGATGGCGCAATGCAGGCACCTGCGCTGCTCACAATACGAATCGCGCAGGGTGAGCAGCGCCTGTGTTGTCGAAGCGCTGTCAATGGGAAAAGCCGGAAGGAGCTCTTGCCACTCAGCGATCTTAGCATTTTTCTCGGGAGGCAGTTCCTCCAGTATTTTCAATGCCCGCTCCTGCAAGTCCGGCCGGGCATTTTCGGCTCCGTAAAAAAACAAATAGGGTACCTGCACATTCAGGATCAAATGGTGGATCATGGCTTTCCCCAGCTTTTTCTTCCGGCTCTTCGAGCTTTTATCAAAACGGTAATGTGTACTCCAATATTGGCTGGCCGTCACTTCAAAGAGGGAAATGCACTCCTTATAATTTCGGGCTTCAATCAGGGCACTCTGTAAATGATCGTGGCGGTGAATGAGCGCTGCCAGTTGGGCCAGTCGGATACCGGGAAAGTTGGCCGGCCGCATGCGCATGAAGCGCCAGTTTTCGGGATTCAGCGGAGACAGTCCGTATTTCTTCTTCAAATATTCGTATTTCTCTTTCAGCTCGCGCGGATAAGCATCGCGCAAGCTTGCATTGAGCAGGCCCGACTGCCCCAAAAGGAGCGCTTCCAGCTCGAAAAGCCGGGAGCGATGCTTCATCAGTATTTTCATCGGGAGGGAGAAGGCCAGGCTTTCGAAAGGAAAAGCATTGACCTTCATGCCGAAATAGCGGGCCAACAGAATGTACAACGAGTCGGCCCAGCTTCCGCGGGTTCGCTGCATGAGGTCACGCAAGAGCTCCGTTTTTCGTTCCAGTCTTTCGATCAGCAGGCGCGAAAGCCAGGACTCCAGAACATGTGAGGGGACACTGTGCAACATTGAGGCACAGGCAATGCGTGACGGGGCTTTTTTCAGACGCTCGTATTGTCTGATTCCGGCCCCTTTCACGTGTTCGCGTATTTCCAGAACCGGAATTTCCCTGCCGCCCCGGTTGACGGTCGGTTCATCAGCAATGTACACGACATGCAGAATGACATTGTTATATGCTTTGTCCTGGTGGTGCCCGTGTTTTCTCCAGTCCGAAGCTTTGTAATGAATTTCTACATGACCGGCCCAAATCGTTTTTCCGATGCGGATGCGCGCTTCCAGGAAATCGGGTCCGGCATCGGGGTTGTGCCGTCCC